>NZ_JBHWIV010000005.1:0-13383 GCF_042731675.1 Kitasatospora sp. NPDC059827
CCGTCGGGACGTAGTTCGTCGGAGGGTCCCCCGCGCGTGGTGTCGGGTGACCCTCCGACGTGTGTGTGAGCCGGGACGCAACCGCTGGTCACGGCCTTGTCAGCGCCATGATCCGTGGCCGAGGATGGCCACCGGACCACCGCCCCGCCGCGTGGCGGGACCGCGCCAGTACGGGCGGCCGGAGGGGTGTTCCGGAGCGAGCAGGGGGAGACGGCGTCGTGTCCGATGCAGCACTGGGGCGGTCCGCCGGACACGCGCTCGGCCCGTTGGGACTGGCCGAGCCGGACGGGCAGGTGTACGCGGCACTGGTCGCCAACCCGCAGTCCACGGCGGAGGAGCTGGCCGAGAGCTGCGGCCTGACGCTCCAGCAGGGCGTGCGCGCGCTGGACCGGCTGGCGCAGCAGGGGATGGCCACCCGGGCCCCGGTGGACCGGGAGCGCTACCTGCCGGTCGCCCCGGACGTGGCGATAGGGACCCTGATCGGCCACCGGGAGTCCGAACTGCGCAGCGCCCGGGCCGAGATGCACCGGCTGATGGACGCCTTCCGGGAGGCCTCGCGGTACACCGACCCGGCGCACTCGGTGGAGGTGCTGACCGGCGGCGAGGCGATCGCCCAGCGGCTGGAGCACATCACCGGGAGCAGCCAGTACCAGGTCCGCGGCTTCGACCGCCCGCCGTACATCCAGGACCCGGTTTCGGCGATGCCGTTGCAGCGGCGGCGGCTGCGGGAGGGCCTGCGGTTCCGGACGATCTACGACCGGGAGGCGGTGGCCTGGCCCGGCCGTCTGGAGCGGAACATCCTGGTCGGCGTCGCGGACGGCGAGGAGGCGCGGGTGCGGCCGACGCTGCCGATGAAGATGATCATCTCGGACGACCGGATGGCGATCATCCCGATCAGCGTCGGCGACAGCGTGCTGGACGCGGCCTACGTGATCCACCCCTCGGCGCTGCTCCAGGCACTGGACACGCTGTTCGAGGCCGAGTGGGAGCGGGCCGTGCAGTTGCAGGCCGCGATCGGCACCGGGGACGCCTCGCCGGAGCCGGACGCCGACCACCGCAAGCTGCTGGGGCTGCTGGCCGCCGGGCTGACCGACGAGTCGATCGCCCGTTCGCTGGGCTGGAGCGCCCGGACCACCCAGCGGCGGTTGCAGGCCCTGATGCGCTCGCTGGGCGCCACCACCCGCTTCCAGGCCGGGATGGCGGCCCGGGAGCGGGGGTGGCTGTGAGGCGGGGCGAGGGCGAACAGGGATGGTGGTGAGTCGGGGCGGCGGTCGACCGGGTGACGGGCCCCGGTCGGCCGCTCAGCTCCAGGGGCTGAGCGAGGCCCAGTGGCCGTCCGGGCCGCGGTCGACCTTCTCCAGCCCGACCACGGCGGACCGGTTCAGCCGCCCGTAGATGTGCGGGAACAGCACGCCGGGGGTGGCGCCGGGCGGCGGGGCGCCGTGCGCGGCCTCCCACTTGACCATCGGCTCCACCAGTGCCTCCTCGATCAGCAGCACCATCAGCGGGTCCGGGGTGTCGGCGAAGAAGGAGTTGGCCACGGCGAGCGCCGTCCGCTCGTCCGCCGAGCAGTGGATGAACCCGTCGGTGAGCAGCGACGCGGTGGCGTACGGACGGCCGGGGTCGGACAGCCAGTCGTCCAGGGGGGCGAGATGGAGGATCATGTTCCTTTTGTACCCGCTTTCCGGTCCTGAGCGGTCGTCACGGGGCCTCCGGCGTCACAGCCCGGCCACCTTGGCGGCGGCGGACACCTCGTACACCAGGGTGAGGCTGCGGCGGGCGCCCGGGCCGAGCGGGACGTCCCAGCGGACGATGCCCTCGGTGTCGAAGGCGTCCGGAGCCGGGGAGCACTCCTCCTTGCGCAGCCGCACCTCGACCTCGGCGACCTCGGAGACCGGCACCCGCTCGCGGACCGTGACCAGCTGCTCGTCGTGCTCCTCCGGGCCGGAGAAACGGGACAGGTGCAGCCGGACGGTCCGGGTGGTGGTCCGGCGGCCGCTCAGGGCGGTGGTGCCGCTGCGCTCCTCGGTCTCGCGGACCACCCGGTAGCCGTCCGTACTGCCGAAGGACAGTTCGGCGTCGGCGCCGGCGGCGGTGAAGCGCAGCTCGCCGCGACCGGTGAAGCCGCTGCCGCGGACCAGCTCGACCGGGCCGGCCAGCAGCGGGTGCCCGGCCGCGTTGCGGAACCGGACCACCCGGGTGACCAGCGGGGACAGCTCCGGGGCGCAGGCGAACTCGCTGCTCGCCGGGCCGGTGAAGGCGCCCAGCGGGACCCGGTGGGCGCGGCCGTCGGAGGGGACGGTGGCCGGGGCGGGGGCGGGCAGCACCCGGACCTCGCCGCCGTCGTCCAGGCCGGGGACGGCGGCGTCCGGGCCCAGGGTGCTGACCTCCTCCTCGCGCAGCTCGATCTCGACCGTGCGGCGCTCCTCGTCGGTGCGCTCGCGCAGGACCAGCAGGTCCTCGGCGAGCACCGGCGGGTCGGTGGCCAGGGCGGAGCGGGCGGTGGAGAAGGTCAGCCGGGCGCCGGTCCAGTCCTCGCCGGTGCGCTGCCAGACCACCGCCTCCGACTCCAGGCGCAGGCCGTCGGAGTCCAGAGTGGCGCGGTAGGAGGGGCGCCACAGCGCGCAGGGCACCAAGTGGTGGACGGTCAGCTCGGCCGGGCCGGGGTGCTCGGCCTCGACCGTGAGCTCCAGGTGGGCGTGCAGCTCGGCGGGCTCCTCCTCGGCCTCGTCCAGGGCCAGCAGGGCCTGGGAGCGCTCCTGGTCCAGGCGGCGCAGCCGGGAACGGGTCGCGCGCAGCTCCTCGCCGTGGCGCTCGCGCTCGGCGTCCACCCGGTCCAGCTCGCGGGCCCAGCGGGTGCGCTCGATCTCGCCGACGCCGGCGCCCTCGCCGACCTCGCGCAGCAGGTCCGCGGTCAGCTGGGCGAGCAGGGCGAGCCGGGCCTCCAGCCGGGCGCGGGTCTGGTCCGCGAGGCGGTACTCGGCCTCCAGCCCGTGCAGGCGGTGGCGCAGCGCGGAGTCCGCCGGGCCGGGCGGCAGCGGCGCGCGCGGGGACCAGGAGCGCACCAGCCGGGCCTCCAGCACCCGGGTGCCGGGGGCGGCGGACTCGGCGCGCAGGGTGCGGTCCACGGCGAGGGCGGTGAGCGGGCCCAGCCGCAGCCGCTGGACGCCCGCGGTGAGTCGGACGGTCACCGAGCGCTCGACCTGGGCACGGTCCTCCAGGCAGGTGACGGCGGTGACGGGGAGGGCGGTGACGGGGAGGGAGGGGGGAACGGAGGCGGGGACGGGAACGGGGAGGGGCGCTGGGAGGGGGAGGGGAACGGTCTCTTCGGTCATCTGGTCAGTTCCTCCGGTTTCCGCCGACGATGGCCTTTCCGGCCGGGATCTTGATCTGGTAGCCGCCGTCCAGCTCGGTGCGGCCACCCGGCGCCAGCTCGACCCGCCAGAGCCGGGTGCCGGCCGGGCACTCCGGGGTGGGGACGGCCGGGGCCTGCCAGTCCGCGCGCTCCTCGATCCGGATCTCGGTGTCCGAGGCGACCGGCACGCGCTCGCGGACCTCGACCGTGACGGGGCGGCCGAGGCGGTTCGCCAGGTGGACGTGCACCCGGTGGTCGAGCACGGTGCTGTTGCCTTTCAGCATGCCGGTGGCGGACTCGCGCAGCTCGGTGCGGCGCGCCACCTCGACGCTCTCGGTGACGCCGATGCCCAGGCTCCGGGTGCCGCCCGGGGCGAGGGTCGGCAGGGCGGCGGTGAGCAGGAACTCGTCGTCCACGGTGACCTCGACCGGGCCGGCCAGCACGGCGCGGTCGGTGCGGTTGGCGAGCACCAGGGTCGCGTACACCTTCTCCTCGACGGCCGGGACGGTGACGTACTCGGGGCTGACGGAGAGCGGGATCTCGTCCACCGTGACGGTGTGCCAGGTGCCGTCGGAGGGGACGTCGGCGGGGGCGGCGGCGTCGAAGCGGTGGTCGAAGGAGCCGGCCGAGACGCGGGGCGGGACGGCGTGGCGGGGGAGGGCGAGGCCGGTCAGGCGGATGCCCGGGTGGACCTGCTGCCAGGTGTCGTGTTCGAGCCGGGCCGGGCCGGGGCGCAGGGTGCCGCGGCGGTCGGCGGGGGCGTCGGGGCCGGCCAGCTGGAGGTCGGGGTAGTCGAGCAGGTCGGCCGCCGGGACGAAGCCGGTGTCGGGCGGTGGGGTCGCGCCGCGGCGGCGCGCGGAGCGGCGGGCCTCGGCCGGCGGGGCGCCGCCGAAGGCCTGCGGCATCGGGGCACCGGCGGGGGCCGGGGCGCCGGGGGCGGGCGGGCCGCCGTAGCCGGCGAAGCCGGGCGCCACCGGGGCGGGGGGTACGGGGGGCAGGGGCACGGGGGCGGGGGCGGAGAGCGCCGGGGCGGAGGGCGGCTCCGGGACGCTGAGCATTCCGCCGCCGGACGGGCCGGCGGGCGCCGCCTCGTCCGCGAGGAACTCGGCACGGGGGCCGGCCGGGCGGGCGCCGCCGAGCCGGGCCGAGAAGCGGCGGCCGGGCCCGGGTGCGCCGGGCGGGACCGGGAGCGGGACGTTGCGGCGGCGAGGGCGGCGGGCGGGGCGGTCGGCCGCGGCCGCGTCGTAGCCGGTGAAGAGGTCGGACAGGCCGGCCGGGGGCTCGCGCCAGCCCGAGGGCGGCGGGGCGGGCTGGCTGCGGCCGATCCGGAGGGAGGCGAGTCGGGGGAGGTCGGTGCGGCGGTCGAGGTCGGCGGTGGACAGGGCGAGCCGGACACCCGTCCAGTCCTCGCCGGTGTGCTGGGCGACGGCGGCGCGCAGGACCAGCTGGGCGGTGTCGGCGCCGGTGCGGTGGCTGAGCCGGTAGGCGGGCACCCAGCGGGCGGTGGGGACGCCGTACTCCAGCTCCAGCTCCAGTTCGATCCGGTCGGGGGCGGTTTCGGGGGCGTTGGCGTCGGGGGTGTTGGTGGTGAGGGTGAGCAGGACGGTCTTGGTGGTGCCGACCGGCTCGGCGCGGTCGGCGGTGGACGCGCGGTCCAGCCGGTCGGCGGCCAACTGGCGCTCGTGGTCCGCGAGTTCGACCTCCCGGGTGAGCTGCTCGGAGCGCTCCTGGAGCCGGGCCAGCCGTTCGTCGACGAAGTCGGCGAGCTCCAGCCAGGCGTCCGCCGGGGTGCGGCGCAGCGGCTCGTCGGGGCGGCGCTGGGGCGGGACGGCGCGCAGCGCGGCGGTCTCGGCGATCGCGGCCAGGATCAGCCGGTGGCGCTCGTTCAGGGCGCCCTGGCGTTCCATGGCCTCGTCCAACTCACGCTGCAACTGCGGGAGTTCATCGGGCTCGTGGAGTTCGGCGAGCGTTTCGAGGCGGGCCTCGACCACCGTGGTGCCGGCCGGGCCGGAGAGCACCCGGGCGCGCAGCGAATCGGCGCGCAGCGAGTCGGGCAGGCCGGTCAGCCGCAGCCGTCCGTCCGGGGGGAAGGGGACGGTGGCCCGGCGCCGGCACACCGCGCCCTCGGCGTACACCACGACGGAGTCCAGGGCCGACGGGTGGGCCGGTACGATCGGCCGTTTCGACGGCCCGGTGTGGCTGCTGTGTTGATCGTCCATGCGCATCCCCTTCGTTCGCGTCCGGTGGTCCCGTGGCCCGGTGGTCCCGCAGTCCGGTGTGCCGCGGCTCGCCCCGTCTGTCCCCCGGGCGGCCAGTCTGCCCCGCCGGGGGCCGGGCGTCGCCGGATTTCCCGGGGCACGGCGTGTGCACTGGGTGGGACGGGGTGCGGGGCGCGGTGGTTGCCGGGGCGTGGCGGTCAGCGGGGGCGTTGGTTGCCGGGGCGTGACGGTTGGCGGGGTCGGGGGTCGGCGGGGGGCGTCGGGTGGGAGGATGGGGCGCGGGCGCGCCCGGTCGGCTCCGGTACTTCGTCGCGCCCTCCGGCACCCGCTGAGCACCGCCCGTTCGTCGAGCACCGCCCGTGTGAACCGTCCCGTCGAGAAACCGTGATCGAGGAGAGCCACCCGCCATGCGCACTGCCGTCGTCGTCGGCACCGGACTGATCGGCACCTCCGCAGCCCTGGCCCTGGCCGCACGCGGGCTGACCGTCCATCTGGAGGACGCGGACCCGGACGCCGCCCGCACCGCCGAGTCGCTCGGCGCCGGCATCACCGAACCGGCCGAGGGCCCGGTCGACCTGGCGATCATCGCCGTCCCGCCGGCCCTGGTCGGCAAGGTCCTCGCGGACTGCCAGCGCCGCAATCTGGCGCACTGGTACACCGACGTGGCCAGCGTGAAGTCCGGCCCGGGCAGCGAGATCGCCACGCTGGGCCTTGACACCGTCCACTACATCGGCAGCCACCCGATGGCCGGCCGCGAGCGCTCCGGCCCGCTGGCCGCCCGCGCCGACCTGTTCGAGGGCCGCCCCTGGGTGCTCACCCCGACCGCCGACACCGACACCGACACGCTCAACGCCGCGCTGGAGCTGGTCGCGCTGTGCGGCGCGGTGCCGATCGTGATGGACGCCGAGGCCCACGACCGGGCCGTGGCCCTGGTCTCGCACGCCCCGCAGCTGGTCTCCTCGCTGGTCGCGGCCCGGCTGGAGCACGCCGACGAGACGGCCATAAGGCTCTCCGGCCAGGGCGTGCGCGACGTGACCCGGATCGCCGCCTCGAACCCCGGGATGTGGGTCGACATCCTGTCCGCCAACGCGGGCGCGGTCGCCGACGTGCTCGCCGAGGTCGCCAACGACCTCGGCGAGACCGTCACCGCGCTGCGCGCCCTGGAGGCCGAGGAGGAGGGCACGCGCCGCTCCGGTGCCGAGGGCATCGAGGCGGTCATGCGGCGCGGCAACACCGGCCAGGCCCGCATCCCCGGCAAGCACGGCGCCCCGCCCACCCGGTACGAGACCGTCGCGGTCGTCCTCGGCGACCAGCCGGGCGAGCTGGGCCGGCTGTTCGGGGAGGTCGGCGAGGCCGGGGTCAACATCGAGGACGTCCTGATCGAGCACTCGGACGGGCAGCAGGTCGGCTTCGTCCAGCTGTCGGTGGCGCCGATGGCGGTCAAGCGGCTCACGGTGGCGCTGCGTGCGAGCGGGTGGAGCGTCCGGGACTGACGCTTCCGGGCCGTGTCCGGGCGGGGCGGTGTCCGGTCGGGGCGGGTTCGGTCGGGGACGTGTCCGGGCGGGGCGGTGTTCGGTCGGGGCGGTGTTCGGGGCCGGGTGGTACGGGTCGGGGTGGTACGGGGGAGCAGGCGGGGAGGGGGAGCGGGCGTGATCATCGAGTTGCCGCTGGGGGAGACCCGGCACGGGTTCGCCGGCGAGCCGGTGGACCTCGGGAACGAGCGCTTCCTGCGGGCGGTGGTGGGCGGGGACTTCCTGGTCCGTCACCGCAGCGTGGCGGCGATGGTCGAGCGGCCCCGGCCGCAGCCGGTCCGGTCGGAGTTCTTCGCACCGGAGCCCGCCGAGCCCGAGCCGACCGGGAGCCTGTTGCTGCGCGCCGCCCACGCGGCCTTCGCCGACCACTTGCCGCTGAGCCTGTCGCCGGACGTGCTCTGGTACGCGGTGGTGCACGAGGTCGCGGCGCACGTACGGATGTACCCGCCGCGCTACCGGGCGCTGTTCGGCGCGGCGGACCGCTCGCGGGCGCTCGTCGTGCGGGACGACTCGCTGGTGTGGGACGACTCGCTGCTGGGCGGGGGTGCCGACTGGGCGCGGTCGGTCCGGCTGGTCCGGGAGCCGCTGGTGGCGGCCCTCGGCGCGGAGGTGGTCGAGCTGTTCCGGCCGGCCTTCTCCACCACCACACCGGACGACGAGGCCTCGGCCCTGGTCGCGCTGATGGACGTGGTCAGCCCCTACTACGACTTCCGTTGGGAGACCCGCTGCGGCATCCCGCGGATCCGGCTGGAGGGCACCGCCGGGGACTGGGCGCTGCTCGCAGGCCGGGTGGACGCGCTGGCGGAGCGCTTCGACTGGCTGGTGCCGTGGTTCGACGGACTGCGCCCGGTGCTGGCGGAGATCGCGGCGACGGCGGCGGGCGGCCCGGTGGACGAGGGCTTCTGGCGTTCGCTGTACAAGTGGGAGTCGGTGTCCGGCGGTCCGCTGGTGACCGGCTGGCTCACCGCCTTCTTCGCCCACACCCAGACCCCGGACGGCCCGCGGTTGCGACAGACCTTCGGCTGGCGGGCGGCGGCCGGCACCTCGTACCATCCGGACGCCTTCGCGGTGAACGACTTCCCCTCGCACCTGTCCGCGGTGCCCTTCGTGTGGGATCGTCTGGGCGTCGAGCTGCCGATGATCTTCGTCGGCGGGGTGCTCGGGATCGAGCGGGACGGGGACTTCCTGCGGGCCCGACTGGGGCACGCGGTGCTGGAGGTGCAGTGATCATCGATGTCGCGCTCGGGGACGGGCAGCAGCCGGGGGACACGGCGGCGCTGGAGGTGGTCGGGAACGACGGCTTCCTGGCGGCCGTGGTCGGCGGGGAGTTCACCGTGCTCCACCGCAGTACGGGGACGCTGCTGGTGTCCCCCGCTCTGTACGCGCCGCGAGCGGGGGAGACGGAGCCGACCTGGAGCCTGCTGCTGCGCGCCGCCCACCTCGCCTTCGCCGAGCACCTGCCGCTGAGCCTGTCGCCGGACGTGCTCTGGTACGCGGTGGTGCACGAGGCCGCGGTGCACGTACGGCTGAACGCGGAGCGGTACGAGGGGCTGTTCAACGCCACCCCCGGCGGCGGCAAGCGGACCATCCAGGTCAGGGACCACAGCCTGCTGGACGCCGACCCGGACTGGGCCCGGTCGATCCGGCTGGTCCGGGAGCCGCTGGCGGCGGAGATCGGGCCCGAGCTGGTGGAGCTCTTCCAGCCGTCGTTCTCGACCACCACGCCGGACGACGTCTCCTCGGTGCTGGTCGCGCTGATGGACGTGGTCAGCCCGTACTACGAGTTCCTCTGGATCACGCTCTGCGGCATCCCGCGGATCCGGCTGGAGGGCACGGCCGAGGACTGGGCGCTGCTGGCCCGGAAGGTCGGCGAACTGGCGGAGTGGTTCGAGCCGCTCGGGCCGTGGTTCGACGGGCTGCGCCCGGTGCTGGCGGAGCTCGCGGCGACGGCGGCGGGCGGGCCGGTGGACGAGGAGTTCTGGCGCTCGCTGTACAAGTGGGAGTCCGAGTCCGGCGGGAACTTCGTGTCCGGGTGGATCACCGCCTTCTTCGCGCACACCCAGACCGAGGCCGGACCGGAGCCCCGTACGGAGTTCCGCTGGCGGGCGACACAGCAGCGGTGGAAGCGGCGGACGGTGGAGCTGGGACCGGCGCGGTTCACCGAGAACGCCTTCCCGTCGCACGTGTCGAAGGTGCCCTTCGTGTGGGAGACGCCCGGCGGGCGGCGGTCGATGGCCTTCCTCGGCGGAGTGCTCGGCATCGAGCGGGACGGCGAGTACGTGCGGGCCCGGCTCGGGAACGCGGTGCTGGAGGTCGAGCGGGAGCCGTTGGCCCCGGCGGCCGAGCAGGCCGAACTGGCCGCGGCGCAGCTGCCGCCGGGGTGGACGATCGAGCGGGTGCGGGAGGTCGGCGGGTCCCCGTGGGCCAGGCTGATGGGAACGGACGAGGCCACCGTCCGGACGGTGGCGGGCGAGCCCGGGGGCAGAGCGGTCGCACTCATCCGATTCAGCCTGTTCTGCCTGGTTCGGTGCGCGGGCGACGACGACTGGTACTTCGCCCTGCCGCTGCCGGACGGCACGGTGCAGCTGGAGGGCTCGCGCGGGCCGGACCTGGCGGGCGCGCTGGCCGGGGCGGCCCACTGGTGACCCCGGCTCGGTGAGGCGGCGGTGTCCGGGCCGGTGAGGTGGTGGTGTCCGGGCCGGTGAGGCGGTGGTGTCCGGGCCGGTGACGCTGTGGTGACCGGACCGGGGCTGCCCACTGGTGTCCGGCTCGGTGAGGCGGTGGTGACCGGGCCGGGACGGGGTTCGGCGGCGGTCCATTAACCTTGAGGGAGACAATCCCCGGCCGCTCGCCCCCGTAGGCGCCGGCTTCCATGCGTCAGCATGCTCAGAGAGAGGTTCGGCCCCGTGGACACTGCCGACCGAGCGCACGCCCCGGTCGTCGTCGCCATCGACGGACCCTCCGGCTCCGGCAAGTCGACCGTCTCGCGGGCGGTCGCCGCCCGGCTGGGCCTGAGCTTCCTGGACACCGGCGCCATGTACCGGGCGATGACCTGGTGGATGCTGGCCAACGACGTGGACGTCGACGACCCGGAGGCGGTGGCCGTCGCGTGCGGCAAGCCCGTCATCGTGTCCGGTACGGACGCCGACGGGCCGACCATCACGGTGGACGGTCAGGACGTCTCCGGACCGATCCGGGGCCCCGAGGTGACGGCGCAGGTCAGCGCCGTCTCCGCGGTGCCGGCGGTGCGGGCCCGGCTGGTGGAGCTGCAGCGCGGCTGCGCCGAGGTCGCCGAGCGCGGCATCGTCGCCGAGGGCCGGGACATGGGGACCGTGGTGTTCCCGCAGGCCACCGTCAAGGTGTTCCTGACCGCCTCCGAGGCGGCCCGGGCCGCGCGTCGGGCGGCCGAGCTGCGGGCCAAGGGCGTGGACGAGGCGACCATCACCGCGATGGCCGCCGACCTCGCGCGCCGCGACGCCGCCGACTCCTCCCGGGAGACGGCGCCGCTGGCCCAGGCCGTGGACGCGGTGCTGGTGGACACCAGTGAGCTCACCCTGGAGCAGGTGATCGGCCGGATCACCGCGCTGGTGGAGGAGCGGGCCGGACTGTCCTCGGTCTGACCGGTACGGCCGGTCTTCGAAGGACCGGCCGACCATTGCGACCGGCCGACCATTGAACGAACCGCGGGCCGTCAGGTGCCGCGGAGGAAACCATCGCGCTGCCCCAGCGGGGCAGGTACGCACGGCACGCCCCTGGGAAGGGCCGCGCCGGGAAACGGAACAGACGAACATGACCGCAGACCACTCCGCCGGGCCCGGCGAGCTGGACGCCGCCGACTACGCCGAGTACATGGCCCTCGCGGCCGAGGAGGGCTTCGACCTCGACGGCTTCGAGGGCGAGGACGGCGCCGAGCACGTCCGACTGCCGGTGCTGGCCGTCGTCGGCCGCCCGAACGTCGGCAAGTCGACCCTGGTGAACCGCATCATCGGCCGCCGCGAGGCCGTCGTCGAGGACAAGCCGGGCGTCACCCGTGACCGGGTCACCTACGAGGCCAGCTGGAACGGCCGCCGCTTCAAGGTCGTCGACACCGGCGGCTGGGAGATCGACGTCCTCGGCATCGACGCCATGGTCGCCGCGCAGGCCGAGCTGGGCATCGAGCAGGCCGACGCGGTCCTGTTCGTCGTGGACGCCACCGTGGGCGCCACCGACACCGACGAGGCCCTGATCAAGCTCATCCGCCGGGCCGGCAAGCCGACCGTCCTGTGCGCCAACAAGGTCGACGGCCCGTCCACCGAGGCCGAGGCGGCATACCTGTGGTCGCTGGGCCTGGGCGAGCCCTTCCCGGTCTCCGCCCTGCACGGCCGCGGCTCCGGCGACCTGCTGGACGCCGTCATGGACGCGCTGCCCGAGGCCCCGGCGCAGACCTTCGGCGACGCCGCCCCCGGCGGCCCGCGCCGGATCGCGCTGATCGGCCGCCCCAACGTCGGCAAGTCCAGCCTGCTGAACAAGGTCGCCGGCGAGGAGCGGGTGGTCGTCAACGAGCTGGCCGGCACCACCCGTGACCCGGTCGACGAGATGATCGAACTCGGCGGCAAGACCTGGAAGTTCGTGGACACCGCCGGTATCCGCCGCCGGGTCCACCTGACTGCCGGCGCCGACTTCTACGCCTCGCTGCGCACCTCCGCCGCGCTGGAGAAGGCCGAGGTCGCGGTCGTCCTGATCGACGCCAGCGAGACCCTGGCCGAGCAGGACACCCGGATCATCTCGATGGCCGTCGAGGCCGGGCGCGCCGTCGTCGTCGCCTACAACAAGTGGGACCAGCTCGACGAGGAGCGCCGCTACTACCTGGAGCGCGAGATCGAGCGCGACCTCGTCCAGGTGCAGTGGGCCCCGCGCGTCAACGTCTCGGCCAAGACCGGCCGGCACATGGAGAAGCTCGTCCCGGCGATCGAGACCGCGCTGGACGGCTGGGAGACCCGCATCACCACCGCGCGCCTGAACGCCTTCCTCGGCGAGCTGGTCGCCGCCCACCCGCACCCGATCCGCGGCGGCAAGCAGCCGCGCATCCTGTTCGGCACCCAGGCGGGCATCCGTCCGCCGCGCTTCGTGCTGTTCGCCTCGGGCTTCCTGGAGGCGGGGTACCGGCGCTTCATCGAGCGTCGTCTGCGGGAGGAGTTCGGCTTCGTCGGGACGCCGATCTCGATCTCGGTGCGGGTGCGGGAGAAGCGCAACAACAAGAAGAAGTAGGTCGCAGCTGCAGTCGCAGCTGTAGCTGTAGCTGTAGCTGTACGAGCTGGAGGGCTCCGTCACCGGTGGTGGCGGGGCCCTCGGGCGTTTCCGCTGCCGGTGGTGTGCGCCGACCGACGGTTCGGCTGCTTGCCCAGGCCGGTCGGGGGCCAGTTGGGGCCCGTCAGTGGTGGTCGCCGGTGCGGCCAGGGGGGAGCGAGAGCATCTGGCGGTGGCGGCCGCCGGTCGGGGCGGGGGCCGTGGCGAGGCCGGTGGCCGTGCCCAGCAGCGGGGACGGGGCCGGCGGCGGGGCGGGCACGGTGTGCTGGACCGCGCCGAGGTAGCCGGCGGCGACCCAGCCCTGGCCGTTGGTGAACTGGGGAGCCGGGGGGACGGCCTGGCCGTGGCCGTCGCTGGTGGCGGCGGTGGCGGCCATGGTGGCGAGGGGCTCGGGGTGGGGGGTCGGCTGGTGCTGGGGGTGGTGCTGGTGCTGGGGGTGGACGTGCGCGTGGTGCTGGGGGGCGTGGTGCTGGGTGTGGGTGTGGTGCTGGGGGACGTGGTGCTGGGTGTGGGTGTGGTGCGACTGCGTCGGCATGAACTGGGGGAGGCCGGAGGGCTGGCCCGCGTAGGTGTGGAAGGCCTGCTGCTGCGTCGACGGGTACGGGCGCTGCTCGCCGAGCAGCGGGTGGCCGTCGCGAATCGCGAAGCCGGTGAACCTCAGGTCCTCCTCGCCCGAGCGGTCGCCGGGCAGGGCGCGGAACAGTCGTCGGTACTCGGAGTACAGCTCGTCGTAGATCGGGGTCGTCGAGTGCGGGTGCTCCGCGTCGTACGACGGGCGCATGCCCGGGATCGAGCGGGGGGCGGTGGCCGACCGTCCGGCGGGTGCGGAGACGTCGTAGCTGTACACGTAGGGGCCAACGAGTGAGAGGCGGCGGGGATGCGGGGGCGTTCGGCGTACCGGGGGGAGGGGCGGGCTCGCCGGGTGCTGCGGACGCGCCGTGCCTGCCGGGTGCGGCGGAAGGGCGGCGGGCCCACCCCCCAACCCCCCCAC
>NZ_JBHWIV010000005.1:13393-117184 GCF_042731675.1 Kitasatospora sp. NPDC059827
GCGGGGGGGGGGGGGGCCGGGGGGGGGGGGGGGGGGGCCGGGGGGGGTGGGCCGCCGGGGCCGCGGGGGGGGGGGGGGGCGCGGGGGGCGGGCGGCCCCGCCGCCCTTCCGCCGCACCCGGTGGGCCGGAGCGGCGGGATCAGGTGCCGGCGAGCGGGAGGGAGGCGGCGACCACCTGGCCCAGCGCGACCGCCCGCTCCAGCGCCTGGCGCAGCAGGTCCTCGCGGGGCTGGCGGCCGACCATCCCGGCCGGGACGGCGTACATGGTCACCTCGGAGAGCTGGCTGGCGGCCATCCGCCAGGCGTCGGTGACCTGGAGCGGCTGGTGGGCCTGCCACCAGCCGGTGCTGCCGCCGGCCGCGGCGGGCTGGAGGATCGCGTGCAGCTTGCCCATGGCGACCAGGACCGACCAGCCGGGCAGCTGCTCCGGGGTCTCGTCGAGGTCGGTGACCGGCTGGAAGCCCGCGTCCTGGAGCAGGTCGAGGAACTCGTCCTCGCCGGTGGTGCTGCCGGGTCGGCCGACCGGGCCGGTGGGCTCGACCACGAGGGAGGCGTGGCCGACCTTGCCGTGCAGGACGAGCCCGCAGGTGATGCCGAGGATGGCGGCCTGGCCGGGGGCGGGCGGCTGGGGGGCGGGGGCGGCCGGCGCGGGGAGGGTGAGGTCCGGGGAGGGCAGGGCGAGGTCCGGGGCCGGGACGGTGAGGCCGGGTGCGGCGGGCTGCGACTGGTTGATGCTGCGGACGGCGCCGACCAGCTGCTCCTCGGCGACCGGCACCACCTGGGAGGGGATGCACCGGGCGTGGGCGAAGGCCAGGACCGCCGTCTCGTCGCCGACGAACAGCACGGTGCTGGTGGGCTCCACGTGGGTGTCGCCGGGGGTGCGGCAGGAGGTGCATTCGTAGCTGTCGGGGGCGCGGTCGCCGCCGAGCAGGCGGTCGGCCTCGTCGTCGCCGATCTCGGACCGGACCTCGTCGCTGACGTCGAGCATGCGCGGCACGGGTTCTCCTCGGATGGGTGCGGGTGGGGTCAGGGGCGGGCACGGGGGGCGGGCCCGGGGCGGGGCAGGGGGCGGTCATGGGGCGGGCACGGGAGCGGGCATGGGGGCGGGCATGGGGAGGTCGCCATGCCCAACGGGCCCTTGTGTCAGGCGTCACGGGTGCCCGGCGAGGCTGACGGGAATTGCCCCGGATCCGACCGCGCCGCGTGTTCTCGTGGTCGCAATCTGTCGATGTCGGTGCCAGGACTGCCGGAATGAAACGGTGAGGTGAGTCACGCCGACTTGATGTTTGATCTAGGAATCGATGGCCAAAGCGGACATTTCGGGCAAGAATGTGTGGCCATTACCGCCGGTAACCCTTTGCTGAGCTGGGAAGACCGGTGGTGTTTTGGTTTCCCCGCCGACCGACCCCTAGCTTTCTTGGCGGCGCAACGAGCGCCACCCGGGTTCACCCCCGACGCACCGCTCCCCGGCTCCGGCCGGGCGCGGCAGGTGCCCGCCGACGCGATCGCTCGAACAGGTCGCCGGCGAGCGGCTGGGTGGCCAGGGCGGCAGAGGCACGTCCGACACGTGCACGGCCGTCCGACGGACGCGGCAAGCGAAACGCGACCCTCCCCAGGGTCTGGTTCCGCATGCCCGCCCGGGGCTGTCGAGAGGAACCCCATGACCTTCCGTAACGAGAACGCCGCTGCCACCACCACCGCCGCCACCAAGCGCAACCGCGTTCGGATGGCCGTCGTGGCGGGCGCCGCTGTCGCGGCCCTGCCGGTGGCCGGCCTCGTCACGGCCACCTCGGCCTCCGCCGCCCCCGTCTCCACTTGGGACTCCGTCGCCCAGTGCGAGAGCGGCGGCAACTGGGCCATCAACACCGGCAACGGCTTCTACGGCGGTCTGCAGTTCACCTCCAGCACCTGGGCCGCCTTCGGCGGCACCGCCTACGCCGCGCAGGCCAACCAGGCCAGCAAGGCGCAGCAGATCTCCGTCGCCGAGAAGGTCCTCGCCTCGCAGGGCCCCGGCGCCTGGCCGGTGTGCTCCGTCAAGGCGGGCCTCACCAAGGGCGGCGCCCCGGCCGCCGTCGACACCTCGGCCGGCACCTCCGCCGCCAAGCCGGCGCAGACCCCCGCGCCGAAGACGGCCACCCCGAAGGCCGCGGCCGCGCCGAAGGCCGACGTGGCCCCGAAGGCCGCCGCGCCGAAGGCTGACGCCGCGCCGAAGGCCGACGCCGCGCCGAAGAAGGACGCCGCGAAGTCCTCGAACGGTGCCAAGTCCTGGAACACCTCCAACGACGCCAAGCCGGCCAAGGGCAACTACACCGTCAAGTCCGGTGACACCCTGAGCTCCATCGCCGCCGCGCAGGGCCTGGACTGGCACGACCTGTACAAGAACAACGCCAAGGTCGTCGGTGGCAACCCCGACCTGATCTTCCCGGGTCAGACCCTGAGCATCTGAGGTTCTGAGGCATGCTGAGCTGACCTCTGGTCGCCTCTGGGTGCTCGGTTGTTCGTCACGGCCGCTCCTCCGCCACGCGGGGGAGCGGCCGTCGGCGTTCCCGGCGTGGCGGGGTGGGGTGAGGTCCGGGCTCCCTAGGGTCGGCTGCTGTGCCGCATTCGTCTGACGTGTCGTGCGGGGGTGCCGTGTCGTGCGGGTGCGGGTGCGGGTGCGGGGGTGGACGGGGGCAGGGGTGGTCGGGGCGGTGTGATGGTCGGACAGCCCGGGTCGTGATCCGGGCGGGCGCCGCCGTGGCGGTGGTGCTGGCCGTGGTCGCGGGCGACGTACGGGCCGGTGCGGCGACGCGGGTCGCGGACCTCGTCTGGGACGAGCTCGCCGACTGCGAGAGCGGCGGCGACTGGCACGCGGACACCGGCAACGGCTTCTACGGCGGTCTGCAGATCCGGCCGACCACCTGGGCGGAGGCGGGCGGGCTGCGCCTCGCCGACCGGCCCGACCACGGGAGCCGGCGGGAACAGACCACCGTCGGGGAGGAGATCCTGCGGCAGCAGGGGTGGGAGGCGTGGCCGACCTGTGCGCGGGAGCTGGGGATGATCGGGCCGGGAGAGGGGGCGGGTCCGACATCGGGGCCGGGGTCGACATCGGAGCCGGAGCCGTAGTCGGAGTCCGGTGGCCGGGGGAGCGGCTCGTGCCGGGGTGGGGGCTGCGGGAGGATGGTGCGGTGATCCAGGGTGAGCTGTTCGGGGAGCCGTCCGGCGAGCAGGCCGTCCGGGAGCGGTCCGAACCGGCTCCCGGCGCCGTGCTGCTGCCCGGTTGGCTGGACCGTGCCGCGCAGCAGCGGCTGGTCGCCGCCTGTCGGGAGTGGGCCCGCCCGCCGGCCGGCCTGCACAGCGTGCGGATGCCCACCGGCGGGCTCATGTCGGTGCGGATGGTGAGCCTCGGCTGGCACTGGTACCCCTACGGGTACGCGCGGACCGCCGAGGACGGCACCCCCGTCAAGCCGTTCCCGCCCCTGCTGGGGGACCTCGCCCGGCGGGCGGTGGCGGACGCGTACGGCGGAGCGGTCGGCGGGATCACGGGCGCGGCGGACTACGAGCCCGACACCGCGATCGTCAACCACTACCCCCACGGCGCGAAGATGGGCCTCCACCAGGACCGCGACGAGCGCGCGGACGCGCCGGTGGTCTCGCTCTCGCTCGGCGACACCTGCGTCTTCCGGCTCGGCAACACGGAGACCCGGACCAGGCCCTGGACGGACCTGGAGCTACGCAGCGGGGACCTGCTGGTGTTCGGCGGGCCGGCCCGGTTCGCGTACCACGGGGTGGTGCGGACGCTGCCCGGGACGGCGGATCCGGGCTCGGGGCTGGAGCTGGCCGGGCGGCTGAACATCACGGTGCGGCAGTCGGGGCTGGCGACGTAGCCCGGGCGGTTCGCTTACTCGTTCGAGTGAATCGGTGGGTGGGGGTCGGTGAGCGGGAATGCCCCGGGTCGCCGGAGAATTCGAGTGAGCTGGAGAACCGGAACACCATCACGAGAGGGAGCGCGCGCATGGGTACCCCCGTCGACGACCTCGTCGATCTGCTCGACCTGGAGCAGATCGAACTGAACATCTTCCGCGGGCGCAGCCCCGAGGAGGCCCTGCAGCGCACCTTCGGCGGCCAGGTCGCCGGGCAGGCGCTGGTCGCAGCGGGGCGCACGATCGACGACGCGCGCCCCGTCCACTCGCTGCACGCGTACTTCCTGCGCCCCGGGGTGCCCGGCGTGCCGATCGTGTACCAGGTCGACCGGATCCGCGACGGCCGCTCGTTCAGCACCCGCCGGGTGCTCGCCATCCAGGGTGGCCGGTCGATCTTCTCGCTCACCGCCGACTTCCACAGACCGGAGGAGGGCAGCATCGAGCACCAGTACCCGATGCCGGAGGTCCCGGCCCCCGAGGGCCTGCCCAGCGCCCTGGACGAGGTCGGCTCCCGGCTCGGCGAGCTCCCCCCGTTCATCAGCCGCCGCCAGCCCTTCGACATCCGCTACGTCGAGCGGCTGCGCTGGAACAAGGAGGACCTGGTCGACGTCGAGGCGCGCAGCGGTGTGTGGCTGCGCACCAACGGTCCGCTGCCGGACGATCCGCTGATCCACGTCTGCGCCCTCACCTACGCCAGCGACATGACGCTGCTGGACGCCGTCCGCGCCCCCGTCGAGCCGCTCTGGGGCACCCGGCACTTCGACATGGCCTCGCTCGACCACGCGATGTGGTTCCACCGGCCGTTCCGGACCGACGACTGGCTGCTCTACCAGCAGGAGTCCCCGATCGCCCACGGCGCGCGCGGCCTGGCCCGCGGGCAGATCTACGACCGGAGCGGGCAGCTGGTGGTGTCGGTGGTGCAGGAGGGGCTGTTCCGGCCGTTGAAGGGCTGACCGCGGGTGCCGACGGTGGTGGTGGTGACGGTCGTTGGAGGATCGGGCTCCCGACCGCCCTCTGTTGCCGCGGTATTGCAGTCTCCTTACGGGTCCGGCGGCTTGCCGGGAGCCGGGAATGATCCGCACCGGCGAGCGGTGTTGTGCAGGATGACCGATACGGACGGCCCGAACAGCGGGCCGTCCGCGGACCGGACCGGGAGGGTTGACCGATGACGGCGACGGCCGCGGAGGACTGGAAGCACTGGAGTGACGGGCGGGCGGCGTCGGTGAGCGCGCTGCACGGCCAGCTCGCACTCACCGGCACGCACTGGCTGGAGCCCGAGCCGGTCGAGGTCCCGGGCCTGCCCGGCCTCTGGTGGGCCGACACCGAGGGCGTCCGGGTGCGGGCCGCCGCCGGCGACGGCATCACCGTCGACGGTGCCGACGGGCCGATCGACGGCGAGGTACTGCTCCGCCCGGACACCGACCCGGCCGCCGCCACCGCCACCCTGGGCGACCTGCTGCTCGTCCCGATCGAGCGGGAGGGCGAGCTCGCCCTGCGGGTCTTCGACCCGGCCGCGCCGACCCGCACCGGCTTCGCGGGCATCGCCGCCTACCCGTACGCGCCCGAGTGGGCCGTCCCCGCCGTCTACACCCCGTTCGAGGAGGAGGGGCAGACGGTGCTCGTCCCGAACGCGGACGGCAAGGACCGGCCGCTGGCGGTCACAGGGCGGATCGAGTTCACCGTCGCCGGCGAGCACAGCACCCTGACCGTCGGCCGCTCGGGCCGCAACCTCACCGGCGTCATCGCCGACGCCACCAGCGGCATCGACACCTACCGCTTCCGCTTCATCACCCTGCCGGCGCCGGACGACGAGGGCCGGACGGTCCTCGACCTCAACCGGGCCTACCTGCCGCCCTGCGCCTTCGCCGACCACTTCATCTGCCCGTTCCCGCCGCCGGGCAACCGGCTGGACTTCGCGGTGGAGGCGGGGGAGAAGCAGGTGCTCACCAGGTAGCGCGGGCGGGCGTACAGGGGCCCCGGTGTCGGCTGCGGCGGAGGCCGGGGCAACCATGGACTGTTGTGACCGCCAACCAACCCCCTGATACCCCGACCGCCGACGCCCCCGCCGACGCCGTTCCTGCCACCGCCGCTGCTCCGGCCACCACCGCTGTTCCGGCCGTACCGGTGCAGGTGCCCTGGTACCGGCGGGCCTTCGCCGACCTCAGCCCCCTGCGGGAGAACGCCGACTACCGCCGGGTCTGGTCCGGGCAGGCCGTGTCCTCCATAGGCCAGCAGATGACCGCGGTGGCCGTCTCCGTCCAGGTCTACGACCTGACCGGCTCCGCCTTCGCCACCGGCCTGGTGGGCCTGTTCTCGCTCGTCCCGCTGGTCGCCTTCGGCCTGTACGGCGGCGCGATCGCCGACACCGTCGACCGCCGCAAGCTGGGCCTGATCGGCTCGGCCGGCCTGGCCACCGTCTCCGCCCTGCTCGCCGCCCAGGCCCTGGCGGGCTTCAACCTGGTGGCCGTCCTCTACGCCGCCGTCGCCCTCCAGGCCGGGTTCTTCGCGATCAGCTCGCCCGCCCGCTCGGCGATGATCCCCCGGCTCGTCCCCGCCCACCAGCTCCCGGCCGCGAACGCGCTGAACACCGTCAGCATGAACCTCGGCCTCACCGTCGGCCCGATGCTCGGCGGCGTCCTGATCGGCGCCTTCGGCGCCCAGGGCGCCTACCTCGTCGACACCGTCGCCTTCGCCGGCACCCTGTACGCCGTGTGGCGCCTGCCCGCCATGCGGCCGGAGGGCGAACGCAAGGGCCGCGCCTCCGTCCTCGACGGCCTGCGCTTCCTGCGCGACCAGCCCAACCTGCGCACCAGCTTCCTCGCCGACCTCGCCGCGATGATCTTCGGCATGCCCCGCGCCCTCTTCCCGGCGATCGCCGTCACCTTCTACGCCGGCGACGCCCGCACCGTCGGCCTGCTCGTCTCCGCCCCGGCCGTCGGCGCCCTGATCGGCGCCCTCTTCTCCGGCTGGGTCGGCCGGGTCCACCGCCAGGGCGTCGCGATCCTCGCCGCCGTCTCCGCCTGGGGCCTCGCCATCGCCGCCTTCGGCGCCCTCCACAACCTCTGGCTCGGCCTCCTCCTGCTCGCCGTGGCCGGCTGCGCGGACACCGTCAGCATGATCTTCCGCAACACGATGATGCAGGTCGCCGCCCCCGACGAGATGCGCGGCCGCCTCCAGGGCATCTTCATCGTCGTCGTGGCCGGCGGCCCCCGCCTCGGCGACTTCGAATCCGGCGCCGTCTCCGCCCTCAGCAACCCCGCCACCTCCGTCATCACCGGCGGCCTCGCCTGCGTCGCCTGCGTCCTCCTCCTCGCCGCCCGCCGCCCCGCCTTCCTCACCTACGACGCCCGCCACCCCACCCCCTGACCCCCTCCCCGCCCCACCCCCGAAACCTGGCAGCGAGCACCCCCCGACGTGCTGTATTGTTTTCCACGTCGCCGGGACAACAACCGGAGACAAGGTCGAGAAGCCAACCGGCAAGGCCCCCCAGGCCCCACCGCAAGGCACCGAGACCACGGGACGTGGCGCAGCTTGGTAGCGCACTTGACTGGGGGTCAAGGGGTCGCAGGTTCAAATCCTGTCGTCCCGACTGTGAAGTCGGTTGTGAGAACCGGTACTTGGGAAACCGAGTGCCGGTTCTTTTTGCTTGTGTGTCAGTTGGTGGTCGCACGGTGGTCACCGGGCCACATCGGCCAGGGCGCGGTTGGTTCCTCTTTCCGCGCCTGATGGTAGGCGGGCAGTTGCCGGTGCAGGCGCGGGCGCTGGCGCCAGGGGCGCTGGGCGGGGCAGACGGGGTGTCCGAGTTCGGCGTGGTCGGCGTAGATGTTCGCGGTCGTCGACAGGGTGCGGTGGCGCAGGGTCTTGGAGATGACGGGCAGGGGGACGCCTGCGGCCGTGGCGGTTGCGTAGGTGCGGTAGCGGGCCATGGTGGTGGGCTTGAGCCGCAGCTCCTTCTCCTCCAGCCAGTCCCGCAGGTATTCGGCGGTGCGCTGGCGGGGGTCGGGTGCGCCGGGTCCACGCCGCTCTCTCGGACCCGGATGCCCCCGGTGGCCCGGGGCCTTCGACCGAGTGCGGAATGGACACCGGTGCGATGGTGGTCGAGCGATGGAGCCCGGAACGGCCGGGGCAGGGGTGGCATCCGCCGCGTTGGGCCGGATGCGTCTGCCTGACCTGTGATGCCGCTGTCCGCGCCTTCTGATTCAGGAGTGCGGCGGGCCGGCTGGGCCTATCGGGCCCGCGGCGGACTGTCATCGTCGTGGGGGGTGTCGATGGCGTCGCGCAGGGCGGGCAGGTCCGTGATGGCGGCCTGTTCGGCGAAGCGGGCCAGAAGCCTACGGAGGCCCCGCTCGTCCCGGTCTCGGACTGCTTCGCCTATGGCCGCCGCCAGCGACGCCTGGGTATGGGGGTCGGGGGTGCGCACCTGCCGCGCGGCCTGCGGCCCTTCCACCGCTCGCCTCCCGTTCACTTGTGGTCCTGGCCGCTGGGCGCGGCGTCTTCCGTCCTTGCGCGGCTGCGGCGACCGGCCGCCCCACCCGTGCGGGGCGAAGACTACCTCCCTAACCGGCACCGAAAAATCTATGCCCGCTGGAGTAGACATTGCCGCGCGCCGTGGTTAATGTTTCTCTCGTAGACGAGGTCAGCGGTACCCGCCAGACACGAACTGGCGGGCAGCAGTACAGAAGTTCGCAGGTAGGAACGGTTGCAGGGTCCTGAAGCCAGGGATGGTGCAGTAAGGCGACATGACCGGTGACCGGGCCGGGCGCCCGCAGGTATCAGGGGTCGCCACCGAGCGGTACCGCAGTTCGGTAAGCGCAGTACCAGCAGTGTGAAGTCGAGTTGGGCAGTACCAGCAGTCGAAGTACGCGGTATCCCGGTGAAGGCGCCCAGACTGCGGGCGCGCGTGCTGGGAGTCCGGCAGTGGGGTTCCAAGCCGAGTGGTCAGCAGGACGGGCGACGGGGCTGGCTGCCGGACCCGGTGGACCGCAAGGACCGCCACAGCAGTACCGAGTGGTTGGCACTACCACGCAGTTCGAAGTACGAGCAGTTCCGCAGTACCAAGCAGTTCGCAGTACCAGGCCAGTACAGAGGATGAATGGAGGGGACAGAGCGCCATCAGGATCGCCCGGCCCGTGAGGAAGTCGCCCGGGCGGAATCCGAGGACCCCAAGGCAAGGACGGTGGTTTCCGGTCACGCATACGCGATCCCCGCACACCCCCTCCCCCGGGGCAGTGCGGATACAAGGAAGCCGGCCACAAGGCCGGCAGATGGTGTAAAACCCTTCGGGGCCCCGGGAGCCGAAATGGCCCCGGGGCCCCTCGACGCGTCCCCGGACACAACAACAAGAAGAGGTGCAGTGACCACGGCAACCATTCGACCGCATACCCCCGACTCCCTCGACGACGACGACTACCCCGCCTACACCATGGGCCGCGCCGCCGAGATGACCGGCACCACCCCCGGCTTCCTGCGGGCCCTCGGCGAACAGGGCCTCATCACCCCCCTGCGTTCCGACGGCGGCCACCGCCGCTACTCCCGCTACCAACTACGCATCGCCATGCGCGCCCGCGACCTCGTCGACCAGGGCACCGCCATCGAGGCCGCCTGCCGCATCGTCATCCTCGAAGACCAACTCGAAGAAGCCCTGCGCATCAACGAAGAGCTCCGCCGTTCCCCGCGCGGCCAGGAGTCCGCCGCCGACACCTGACCCGCCTGCCAGGCTGACGAGACCGGTCCGCGGTGAGCGACGGGCGCTCATCGCAGGCCGCCCCGGGGCGCGACTACCCCTCAGTCCCCGATCGCCGGCCGACCGTTCTCCAACGGCCAGGCTGCCGGGCCCCCTGTCTCACTGGCGCGGACCGGTTCCAGGCCGCCCGGTATGACGGCACGCCGCCCGTTGAAGTGCACGCCAGGGGTTCATCCACCACCGTTCTGCCCGGGTCATGACGCGTGCCCCGCAGCGTGGGCCCCGGCCCGCCCGAGGCCGGGGCCGCGAGGAGTAGGCGCCGGCAGAGCCGGCCTAGAAGCTGAGCAGGCCGATGGCGTGGCCGTCGGGGTCGACCACCGGCCACGTGTCCAGGCCGCGGGCGCGCATGGCGGCGGCTGCGGTGTCGGCGGGCATGTCGGCGGTGGCGAACGGGGCCTGGTCGAGGACGATGTCGCGCACGGGGGTGCGCTCGGTGGCCCGGGTGCGGGTCTGGAACGGGGCGAGGTGCATGCGGGTCAGCAGACCCGCGCAGCGGCCGTCGTCGTCGCGGACCAGGAGGTGGTCGGCGCCGGAGCTCTGCAGGATGTCGATCGCCATGTCGACCATGACGTCGTCGCTGATCTGCAGCTCGGGGTGTCTCATGAGGTCGCCGACCGTGGCGGTGGTCGCGGGGTGTTCGAGGGTGAGGGTCATGGGCGGACTCCTTGGTGTCGGTTCCGCCGGAGCGGGCCGGGACTCGTGTTTCGCGCTGGTGAGTCGTGTGGGCCTGGACCGCGGCGGCGGTCCAGGCCCACACCTGCCGACTAGGCGGCGAGGGCGACGCGCCTCGGTGCCCGGCGGCGGCCGGAGGAGCCCTGGTTGTCGCGGCCCGCGACGGTCGCGCGGGTGTCACCGGTCGCGCGGGCGGGGCGTCCTCGACGGTTGCGGCTGGTGGAGGTGCTGCGGCGGGGGCGTTCGACGACGGGGGCGGCGATCACGGTGGGGATGCCGGTGGGTACGCGGGCGCCGGTGATGCGGGCGAGGTCCTCGTCTCCGGCGCTGACCCTGGTGGTGACGGGGGTGATGGCGGCCGTCGTCATCATGCGGGCCATCTCGCGGCGCTGGTTGGGCAGGACGAGGGTGACGACGGTGCCGGACTCGCCGGCCCGGGCGGTGCGGCCGCCGCGGTGGAGGTAGTCCTTGTGGTCGCTCGGCGGGTCGAGGTTGACGACGAGGTCGAGGCCGTCGACGTGGATGCCGCGGGCGGCGACGTTGGTGGCGATCAGGGCCGTGACCTGGCCGGTGCGGAACTGCTCCAGGGTGCGGGTGCGTTGCGGCTGGGACTTGCCGCCGTGCAGGGCGGCGGCCTTCACGCCGTTGGCGAGCAGGTCGTCCACCAGGCGGTCGGCGCCGTGCTTGGTGTCGATGAACATGATCACCCGGCCGTCGCGGGAGGCGATGTGGGCGATCGTGGCGTTCTTGTCGTAGTTCTGCACGTGCAGCACGTGGTGTTCCATGGTGCTGACCGCTCCCGCGGACGGGTCCACCGAGTGGGTGACCGGGTCCTTGAGGAAGCGCCGCACCAGGCGGTCGACATTGCGGTCCAGGGTGGCGGAGAACAGCATGGTCTGGCCGCCTTCGGCGACCTGCTCCAGGAGCTCGGTGACCTGCGGCAGGAAGCCCATGTCGGCCATCTGGTCGGCCTCGTCGAGCACCGTGATGCCGACTCCGTCCAGCTGGCAGTCGCCGCGCTGGATGAGGTCCTTGAGTCGGCCGGGGGTGGCCACCACGACCTCCGCCCCCTGGTTCAGGGCGTGGGCCTGGCGGCCGATCGACATCCCGCCCACCACGGCCGCCATCCGCAGCCGCACCGCGTGGGCGAACGGGGTGAGGGCCTCGGTGACCTGCTGCGCGAGCTCGCGGGTGGGGACCAGCACCAGGGCCAGCGGGCGGCGCGGCTCGGCGCGCCGGCCGGCGGTGCGGGCCAGCACGGCGAGGCCGAACGCGATGGTCTTGCCGGAGCCGGTCCGGCCCCGTCCGAGGACGTCGCGTCCGGCCAGCGAGTTCGGCAGCGTCGCGGCCTGGATCGGGAACGGCTCGGTGACGCCCTGACGGGTCAGGGTGGAGAGCAGGGCCTTGGGCATGTCCAGTGCGTCGAACGTCTCGACGGCCGGCAGCGCCGGGGTGGTGCTCACCGGCATCGCGAACTCGCCCTGCGGAGAAGAACCCTGGCGGCCGCTACGGCCGCGGGCGGGCCGGTCGCCGTAGAAGGAGCTGCCGCCGGAGCGGGAGGAGGACGAGGAGCGGGAGGAGGACGAGGAGCGGGAGTTGGCGTTCTGGTACGGGGAGCGGCTGGAGCGGTTCATGTGAGACCTTCCTGGGGCGGCACGTCGCGAGGAAGCTCCGCAGCGCGGGGCGCCGGCAGGAGGCCGCAAGGAACGGGCCGAAGTGTGGAGTGCGGGGCGTGGACGGTGGAACCGTGCGGCACGTCACCTTGAGGTCGGCGCTCGCCGCGGAGGGCGGGAGCGGAGAACCTCGAACCGCGGGGTGTCACGGCAGGGCGGCGATCCGGACGCGGCGCTGTGCGTCTCGCGTGGGGACGGCCGCCGGTGGCGGAGCCAGGGGGCCGGAATCAGCCGGGGAAGCGCGTCGTGGCGCAATGCCGAGGGGCCCGCACCGGGCATCATGTACGCGGTGCGGGCCCCTCGCTACCAGGCGGGTGCCGTGGCAGAAAAACTACAGCGGACGAATGTTCTCGGCCTGCGGGCCCTTCTGGCCCTGCGTGACGTCGAACTCGACCTTCTGGCCCTCGAGCAGCTCACGGAAGCCGTTGGCGTTGATGTTCGAGTAGTGGGCGAAGACGTCAGCGCCGCCACCGTCCTGCTCGATGAAGCCGAAGCCCTTTTCCGCGTTGAACCACTTCACAGTGCCATTAGCCATAAAGAAATCTCCTTCAAGGGGCTGTCCGAAGCCCGCACGGCGCGCGCTTCGAGTCGCCGCGATGAGCACCCACCCGGGGAAGAGCCGGGAAACAAAAAGGCGCCTGCGAAACATCAGCAGGCGCACACAAAGTTCATGGGAACCACTACTGCAACTAAGGCGACTCTAGCAGGCCCGGGCCCGTCGCGGGTGGATATTTCACCCCCACTTCTCCGGGAGCCTTCCCCGGGGCCGTCGGCCGTGAGGCGACAGGGCCATCAACACACATGGAGGGCGGCCTGGTTGAGCGATCACCCGTACTCCTTCGGCGCCGACCACTCGCCTTCCCCGGGGAAGGCGAGTCGCGCGGGTGCGGAGCGCCTGCCCTGGCCGCGCCAGACCCGTGAGAGCGACGCACCACGCCCACCGGCGCCATCCGGGGGCGCGCTGGACGGCTTGCGCGAAATTCCTGTCGTAGCTCCGAAATCGAGTGCGTCGAGAAGTCCCGCTCCCGCGACTTTCGGCGCATACTGCAGGGAATGACGAAATCTGCAGCAGTCCGCCGTGTCCTGCCCACCAGTCCCTTCAAGGCCCGGATCGAAGCGCCGCGCAAGCACTTCGCCGTCGGCGACCGCGTCACCCACGACACGTACGGCCTCGGCCGGGCCATCGGCGTCGAGGGCGACAGCGACATCGCGGTACTCGTCGACTTCGGATCGCGGCGGGTACGCATCACCCAGCCCTACGCCGCGATGTTCAAACTCTGACCCAGGGTGCACTCGGCTCTCCGCCGAGTGCGCCGTGTGTGTGGACCCCTGCGGTACGCCCCTGGCTCGCCGTGTCGGCACGCCGTCCAGGGGACGCGCACCCCGATCGGGTCGAGCGGGAATCCGCTGCTCCGACCCCGTGGTCTCACTGGCCATAGCTGGAACTGCATGTGACGAACCGTCAGGGCCGGCCGGCTGCGGGCTGGGCAGGCGATGAACTCTGCGTGTGGATGACAAACATCTGTTTGAGTCCGTCTGTGCAGTGCTCTCCCTCCGAGGGTTCGAGCCGGCGCCGCCCCAGGCGACCGGGCGCACCGAGTTCCGCGGCATCCGCGGCGCGCTGATGCTGGCCCTGGCGGAGGTCCTCGGCTCCGAGGGCTTCACCGTCACCGCCCGCGGAGCCGACCTGCTCGTCACCGCCGGCCCGTACGATCCGGGCGATGCCCCGACCCTCACGGCTGCTTTCAACTGCCCCGCACCACGGCGCAACCGACCGGCGTGTCAGGTCGCCGCCATGTAGCGCCGTGCCGTGCAGTGGGCGCAAGGCCTGTGGTCGCCATGGCCGCTGCCCCGGCCCGTGGGCGCCGCGGCGGCCGTGTCCTATTCTGGTGGGCATGTCGAACCCTGACGGGCTGCTCGTCGACATCGCCGCGATGGTCGAGTCCGAGCACAGCAATCAAATGTCCCTGACCGTTGTGGTCCCAGGCGCGGTGATCACCGGCAGGCTCGCGCCGGTGACCCTGTGGTTGGATCGGGTGGCGGAGGTCCTCCAGGCCTCGGAGCACCTGAAGCCGTTCGCCGCTCTCTTCGCCCCGCCCGCCGACGGCCCGGCCGCACGGCCCACCCATCTGCATCTCCACCGGGCGAAGATCCTGCAGGGCGACTTCGGGCTGCCCCACACGGGCGGCATGTACCGCATCGCCATCGAGGACGTCAGCAGCTGGACGGTCGGGGACCTCAGCTACTCGGATTCCTGAGGACCGCGGCAGGCCGAGCGGCCGCCCGGCTCGACGCCCCACGTCCCCGCTGCGAGGAGTCGCTGAGCCTCGCGTGGGGTGCCGTGACCGCTGGCCCGGGTGTCGGGGTGGAGCCGCTGGCGGCCCCGGCCGGAGACACGAAGGGCACAGCGGGCAGGCGGAGGGCGCCGGCGCCCCGGGCGGTGCCGTCCATCTCCGAGCGGACCATCCCGAGGAGGCGCCCGGCGGCGTCCAGCCCGGCCGCGCCCTCCAGCCGCCACGTCTTGTGCCGCGCTGCGGTGTTGCCGTCCGGGGCGACGGCCAGAGCGTGCAGCGCGAGGCCGTCCCCGATCTGGCCCCTGCGGCGTGGCCGTGCGGCTGGAGGGAGCTGTGGCCGGGTTGCCGGTCCGGTCAGGTGTCGGTGGTGGGTTCCTGGTGGTGTTGGGTGCGGCGGAGTTGTTCGTTGATGCGGAGGGCTTCTTCGAGTTGGTCTTCGAGGATGACGATGCGGCAGGCGGCTTCGATGGGGGTGCCCTGGTCGACGAGGTCGCGGGCGCGCATGGCGATGCGTAGTTGGTAGCGGGAGTAGCGGCGGTGGCCGCCGTCGGAGCGTAGGGGGGTGATGAGGCGGTGTTCGCCGAGGGCCCGCAGGAAGCCGGGGGTGGTGCCGGTCATCTCGGCGGCGCGGCCCATGGTGTAGGCGGGGTAGTCGTCGTCGTCGAGTTTGTCGGGTGTGTCGGGGGTGGCCGTTGTCGTCACTGCACCTCTCTGGTTCTCGGGGAGAGCGCGTCGAGGGGCCCCGGGGCCGTGTCGGCTCCGGGGCCCCGAAGGGGAACAACACCATCTACCGGCCTGGGCCGGTCCTTCTACTTCCGCACTGCCCCTGGGAGGGGGTGCGGGGATCGCGAATGCGTGACCGGAAACCACCGTCCTTGCGTTGGGGTCTGCGGTGTCCGCCCGGGCGAGTGTTCACGGGCCGGGCGATCCTGATGGCGCTTGCGCCCTCCGTTCATCCTCTGTACTGAACTGTCACTTTCGTACTGCCGGTACTGCCGGTACTGCCGGTACTGCGCCTGCTCAACTGCGTCCTGCTGGTCGGTGGCCGTGACGGCCCACCCGGTCCGGCAGCCAGTCCCGTCGCCGTCCTGCACCTGCCCGAGGTCGATGTCGCGGCGCACCGCCGTGGCGCCGGACTCGAACCGGGCGCCCGGCGGGGGCGGTCGGTCTCTCGTCGCCGGTCAGCGATTGAAGGCCGACGCCGACCGGATTGAACGGCCCGGCGCCGGCCACCCGGCCACGTTGTGTGGCCGGCGCCGGTAGTGCCGCCCCGGGTCAAGCCGCGATCGTGAGGTCGGCGCGGCCGAACAGGAGCGCGTAGCCGCGGGGAAGGCCGGCGAGGAGGCGGTCGGTGAGGTGGTCGCCGGCGAGGTCGTTGAGGGCGGCCAGGACGGAGGACGCGTCCCAGCGGGCGCTGGTGAGGCTGGTGTTCAGGGCGCGGGCGACGGCTTCGACGAAGGCGGGCGCTGCGACCGGCTGGGGCAGGGGGATCTGGGCGGCGAAGACGGCGCGGGCCCGGTCGGGGAGGCTGGCGGCGACGTCGCAGCGCTCCTCGCCGGTGAGCTGGGAGCCGAGGACGGCCAGGACAGCGTGCAGGACGCGTTCGGCCTCCTCGTCGGAGGTGTAGCGGCCGAGGGTGCGGACCTGCTGGAGAAGGAGACGGTACCGGGTCATGGCGGTGGTGGCCTTCCAGGGGTGGGCCGCCGCCGTCGGTGCGGGCGGCGCGAAGGTAGTGGTCAGGGCCGGTGGCCGGGCTGGGGGCGGCCGAACAGGAGGTCGTAGCCGGGCGGCAGCTGGAGCAGGACACGCTCGACGAGGTCGTCGTCGGCCGCGTCGGCCGCGGTGCTGAGGACGGCGCCGATGTCCCACAGGGCGGTGGTCTCGGTGGCGCCCTCGATCCAGGCCGCCGTCGCGCGCACGAACCTCTCCGGGCTGAGCGGCTCGACCGCCCGCAGCGGGTTGAGCAGGATCAGGGCCATGGTCTCCGGCAGGCGGGCGGCCAGTTCGGCGCGCACACCGCCCGCCAGGTGGGCGCCGAGCAGGGCCAGAACGACACGCGCCGCCCGCTCGGCCTCCTGGGGTGTGTCGTACTCACCGCGTTCCCGGATCTCCTCCAGGAACGCCTCCCATCGAAGAGTCACCACAGTTCTCCCTCCGTCCCAAGGCGGGCGCGAACGCCGTCGGCGCCCGGTCAGGGTTCGATGATCAGGCGCCCGTTCAGACCGGTGAGCTCGAGCAGCCGGACCACGCAGCCTCCGGCGCCGCTCAGGGCCAGGCGCCCGCCGCACCGGTCGGCCTGGTTGTGGGCCTGGACCAGGACGCCCAGGCCCGCGCAATCCATGAACGTCACCGCCGACAGGTCGAGGACCACCTCCCGATGTGACTTGAGCGCGGCGGTCAGGGCACGGCGCAGCGAGGGGGCGGTGTCGAGGTCGATCTCGCCGTCCGCCCGGACCACGAAGGGTTCGTGTTCCTGCTCGTCGCGCATGGTGGTCTCCCGCTGCCGGCCTGGCCCGGAGACCGTGGTGTGCCCGGGGTCACTGGGCCAGGGCGGGGCGTCCGGCCCGGGGCCGTCCCGCAGGGCCCGGGGGATCGGCGGTGCGGGACGGCGGTCCGGGGGCCGGTCAGGCCTGGATCTGCTTGCGGCTTCCGCTGTGGCTGATCTCGATCTTGCGGGGCTTGGCCTTCTCGGCGACAGGGATCTTCAAGGTCAGTACGCCGGCGTCGTAGTCGGCGCTGATCCCCGCGGGGTCGAGGGTGTCGGAGAGCATGACCTGGCGGGAGAACACGCCGAGCGGTCGCTCGGACAGCTCCCACTTCACCTTGTCGCCCTCGTGGCGGGGGCGGCGTTCGGCCTTGACCGTCAGCATGTTCCGTTCGACGTCGATGTCGATCGCCTGCGGGTCCACCCCGGGCAGGTCGAAGCAGATCACGTACTCGTCGCCGACACGGCAGGCGTCCAGCGGCATCGGGGCCGGCCGGGACCAGGTGCCGTTCGTGCCCAGGAACTGCTGGGTCAGACGGTCCAGCTCGCGGAACGGGTCAGTGCGCATCAGCATCGCGAAACACCTCCACTGATTGATGGGAGCCAGTGCGCTTCACCTGAATCTGTTCTAGCATGTCATCCATCCGATGACAATCTCCTCAGTCGCCAAAGGAGTGACACCTATGGGAAAGCGGCCCGACCCGCCCGCCACCGGCGGCAGCCCACCCACAGGACCGGCGTCCTTCCTCGCCGCAGCCGCCGCACTCGCCGCCATCGACGACGCCGTCCGCACCGCCCGGAACACCAGCCCGGCCACCCGGCCCGGCGCCGGTGCACCGGACGAGGGACCGAGGCCGGCCCTGGCCGCACTGGTGCTGCTGCGCGAACTGCGCACCGAGCTCGCCGGCTGGGAGGCGGGCCTGGTGGAGAGCGCCCGCGCCGGTGGCGCCACCTGGGCCGACCTCGCCCACCCCATGGGCGTCGCCAGCCGCCAGGCCGCCGAGAACCGCTACCTGCGCCTGCGTCCCGCCGGCAGCAGACCCGAAGAGGACGCGACCGGGGCGGAGCGCGTCAAAGCTGTGCGCGACCGCCGGGCCGCCGACCGTGCCGTCACCACCTGGGCCCGCGACAACGCCGCAGACCTGCGCGTCCTCGCCGCCCAGATCACTGCCGCGCCCGGCCTCACACCGCGGGCCCGCCCTGCGCTGGCCGAGCTCACAACCGCCCTCGGCGCCCCCGACCCGGCCGACCTGATAGCACCCCTCGCCGACATGCGACCCCACCTCGCCGCCGCCCACCCGGACCTCGCTGCCCGCCTCGACGACCTCACCAACCGCACCGACCGCCTCCGCCATGACAGCGACCAACGACGAACCTGACCCCCTCATCACCGAAGACCGCTGGCAGCACATCGAGGACCGGCTCGCCGCCATCGAGCGCCGCATCCGCGAGCACAGCAGCGACGCCATTGCCACCGTCGATGCCTGCCTGGCCAGACTCGACGCCCTCCGCCACGACCTGGCCCACGGGCCCTGGCTCCCGCAGGCCTTCCCCGCGCCCGCGGACCCTCCGGCCGTCCCGCCGCTACCGGCGCGAGCCCGCACCGAGAGCCCGCCCACAACGGCCGGCCACCGGCACGCACCAACCGTCCCGAACGCACCGAAACACGGCCCGGTAGGCGGTGTACAGGCAGCCGTCCGGGTGCCCGCATGACAGGGAAGGTACGGAGAACTGCCATCCCAGATGGCCCAGGCGATACACCGTGATCGGATGTCACGGTCGAGCGGAACCGCGCCGACTCCGTCCTTGTCCTGCTTGGCCGGACACCCTTCGGTGGTAACCGTTTGTGGTTCAGGCGAGGAGGATGCGGTGTCGTGGTCAGGAAGTGGCCTTGGGGCGCGGGTTCACATCCTCTCGTCCCGACAGTGATGTCAGAGCCCCGCTGACTGGACGAAAGTCCAGGCCAGCGGGGCTTCTGCCGTTTCCGGTGTGCTGGGGGTCGTGGCGGCGCAGGTGCTCGTAGCCGAGGGGGGTGGGTCAGTGGCAGAGGGCTGTGTCCAGGGCGGTGGACATGTGGTGGGCGGCGGCGTCGGAGGGGATGGTGGTGACGGTGATGTTGGCGGCGCGGCCGTCGTCGGTGACGGCGCCGCGGGAGCGGTAGCCGACGATGGTGCCGCCGTGGCCCCAGGCCAGGGTGCCGCAGGAGAGGGGCCTGCTCTGGAGGCCGAGGCCGTAGCGGACGCCCGGGCCGAGGGGGTCGGCGGGGACGGTGGTGCGCATCTGGGCGAGTTGGGCCGGGGGGAGGAGGCGGCCGGCGAGGAGGGCGGTGAAGAAGGTGTTGAGGTCGGTGTTGGTGGAGACGACGGCCCCGGCCGCCCAGGCCATGGAGGTGTCCATGTCGGTGTAGTCGACCGGGGGCGCGTCCGGCAGGCTGAGGTAGCCGTGGGGGTGGGCCTCGTGGACGGTGGTGTCGCCGGGGGTGGGGAAGTAGGTGTGGCGCAGGCCGATGCGGTCGATGACGCGCTTGGTGATCTCCTCGCCGACGGGTCGTCCGGTGACCTTCTGGACGAGGAGCCCGGCGACCAGGTAGTTGGTGTTGTTGTACTCGAAGCTGGTGCCCGGAGCGAAGTGGGCCTTCTGGGCGAGGGCGCCGTCGAGGAGCTCGCGGGGCTCGAAGTAGCGGAACTGGATGGGGATGAAGTCCGCGAGGGCCGGGGCGGCCATGTACTCGGGCAGGCCGCTGGTGTGCTGGAGCAACTGCCGGACGGTGATGGTGTGTCCGTCGATGCCGTCGCCGCGGAGCAGGCCCGGGAGGTAGGTCTCGACGGGCTCGTCGAGGCCGATCTTTCCCTCGGCGACGAGTTGGAGGACGACGACGGCGGTGAAGGTCTTGGTGTTGCTGCCGGCCCGGATCTGGCCGTCGACGGGGGGCTTGGCCCCGGTGGTGAGGTTGCCGGTGCCGGCGGTGTAGGTGCGGGTGCGGCCGTCGCGACCCTTGACGGAGGCGAGTGCGGCAGGCAGGCCGTCGTCCTTGACCAGGGCGTCCAGGCTCTGCTGGACGGTGTCCGGCTTGCCGCTCGCGAAGGCCGCGCTGGGTGCCAGCGTGCCGGCCGCCAGGGCGCCGGCGGCCACGGCGGTCACGACCGCGATCGTCCGGTGCCGGCCGGGTCGGTGTCGGCCGGGTCGACGGGAACGTGGGGCGGGGCTGTGCTGGATGTGCTCGTTCACTGGGGAACTCCTCTGCCGAAGGGGGGAATTGCCGGGCGTGCGAGGTCAGCGGCAGAGGGCCGCGTCCACCGTGGCCTCGATGTGCTTCCCGGCCTCGTCGCCCGGGATCGCCGTCACCGCGATGTTGAAGGCGCGGCCGTCGTCGGTGACGCCCCCGGAGGTCCGGTAGCCGGGGATGGTGCCGCCGTGGCCCCAGACGAGGCCGCCGCAGGGGAGCGGCTTGCTCTGGAGGCCCAGGCCGTAGCGCACGCCCGGGCCCAGGAGTTCGGCGGGGACGGTGGTGCGCATCTGGGCGAGCTGGGCCGCGGGCAGGAGGCGGCCGCCGAGGAGCGCGGAGAAGAACGAGTTGAGGTCGGTGTTGGTGGAGACGATCGCCCCGGCCGCCCAACCCCAGGACGGGTCCAGCTCCGTGTAGTCGCGGAGCGAGCCGTCGGCTTCCCGGTTGTAGCCCTGGGGGTGGGCCTCGTGGACGGTGGTGTCGCCGGGGGTGGGGAAGTAGGTGTGGCGCAGGCCGATGCGGTCGATGACGCGCTTGGTGACCTCCTCGCCGAGCGGCCGCCCGGTGACCTTCTGGATGATCAGGCCGGCCAGCAGGTAGTTGGTGTTGCAGTACTCCCAGCTGGAGCCCGGGGCGAAGTGGGCCTTCTGGGCCAGGGCCGCGTCGAGGAGCTCGCGCGGTTCGTAGTACCGCTTCGGGCTGGTGAGGATGGCGCCCTTGTCCACGTACTCGGGCAGGCCGCTGGTGTGCTGGAGCAGCTGGCGGACGGTGATGGTGTGTCCGTCGATGCCGTCGCCGCGCACCAGGCCCGGGAGGTAGGTCTCGACGGGCTCGTCGAGGCCGATCTTTCCCTCGGCGACGAGTTGGAGGACGACGACGGCGGTGAAGGTCTTGGTGTTGCTGGCGGCGCGCACTTGGCCGTCGACGGGGGGCTTGGCGCCGGTGGTGAGGTTTCCGACGCCGGCGGTGTAGGTGCGGGTGCGGCCGTCGCGGCCCTTGACGGAGGCGAGTGCGGCGGGCAGGCCGTCGTCCTTCACCAGGGTGTTGAGGCTCTGCTGGATGCTGTCCGGCTTGCCGCCGGCGAAGGCCGTGGTCGGTGCCAGTGCGCCGGCCACCACGAAGGCGGAGGCCACGGCGGTCACGGCCGCGATCGCTCGGTGCCGGCCGTGGCGGTTCCGGCGGGGACGCTGGACGCGGCTGTGCGGTGTGTGCTCGTACACGGAGAACCCCTCTGAACGGACCGTGCCGGTGATTTCCGGCCTGGGTCAAGAGGACCATTCAGAGGTGGGGGAGTTCGTCCGCGCCCAGGACGAGACCGAACCCGGGAGTCGGCTCCGGGAGGCGCCCCCGGGCAGGACCGTGCTCCTGGCCCGGGGCGGGGACCGGACCACCCGCCGCGATCGGCGGGGGTGGGCCAGCGGCGGTGGATCAGCGGCGGTGGATCGGCGGGGGCGGATCAGCCGGGACGGATCAGTGGGCGTCGGTGAGGATGCTGGGGAGGACCGTGTCCAGGACGCGCTGGAGTTCGAGCCTCAGGTCCATGCCCTTGAGGTCGTCGCGGCGCAGCCGGAACAGGGCGCCGAGGTAGGCGTCGCGCAGGAGGTGGCCGACCTGGAGGGGGTCGGTGCCGGGGCGGATCCGGCCCTTCGCGAGGCCGGCCCGGATCACGTCCGCGAACACCTCGGCGGTGTAGGGGTGTTCGGTGATCGGCAGGCCCGCCCGGACCCAGCACATCAGCATGACCTGGTTGAGTTCGGCCGGCTCCTCGTCGTTGATGTCGACGAGGGCCGTCATGCACCGTCCGAGGGCTCTGCTGACGTCCACTTCCGCGAGCGCCTCCTGCTGGAGCTTGTCCTCCAGCCGCTCTCTGCGGCGGTTGCTCCAGGTGGTGATGAGCTCTTCCTTGTGCTGGAAGTGGTTGAAGAAGGTGCCCCGGGCGACGTCGGCGCGTTCGGTGATGTCGTCGATCGTGGTCTGCTCGAACCCCTTCTCGGCGAAGAGGCTCAGGGCGGCCGAGAAGATACGTTCCCTCATCCGCTGCTTGTTGCGCTCCCGGCGGCCCGTCGGGACAAGTGCGACGGAGGCTTCGTCGGCCATGCGTACTCCTGTGGGGTGAGGGTGTCAGTTCCTGAGGTCCTGCTCCACGGGTGGGGAGCTCCTCGGTCACCGGTACGGCATCCGAACGAGCCCGCGGAGGGCTGGGTCGGCCCTTGCATAACTTATACTAGGATTTAAGTTTAGAGTCACATGCCAGGTTCATGTCGGTCGGGGCCGCGGCGCTGCACACTTTCTGACGGGGAGACGTCAATCACAGTGCAGCGATGGACAGATGGGGCAAACTACAGTCCTACGAGCGACCCTTTCCCGACCCCATCGCCGATCGGAGCCGCACCCATGGGTGAGCAGACCCAGACGCAGACCATGCCGCGCACGGTGGCGATCCCGCCTGAGGTCCTCAGCCGTTTCGCCGACGGCGGTGTGGACCTGGAGGCGATGTTCGCCTCCGGACACCTCGGCAACCGCATGGGCATCGTGCTGGTCGAGGCCACCGCCGACCGGGTGGTGGCCACCATGCCGGTCGAGGGCAACACCCAGCCCTACGGCCTGCTGCACGGCGGCGCCTCGGCCGTCCTGGCGGAGCACGTGGGCTCGATCGGTGCGACCCTCCACGCCGGCCCCGAGCGGGTGGCGGTCGGGGTGGAGCTGAGCTGCACCCACCACCGGGGGATGCGCGAGGGGGTGGTCACCGGCACGGCGACGCCCGTCCACCGCGGCCGCAGCACGGCGACCTACGAGGTCGTCATCACCGACGACCAGGGCCGCCGGGTCTGCACCTCGCGCCTGACCTGCCTGATCCGGGACGTGGCCCCGCGCGGGACGGGAGCGTCGGACTGACGGTCCGTCACCTCGGATCCACCGACTTCGAAGGCGCCGCCCGGCGATCGGGCGGCGCCTTCGGCGTCGTGGGCGGGTCCGCGTGTGCGAGGGAACCGTCAACTCATGGGTACGGCACGGGACTCGGTGGGTCGCGCGGCGACGTCTGCTTCGCTCGGCCGCCGACGGCTACTTCGTGCGGCCGGCGACGGGGCTGTCGTGGACGATGCTGGGCAGCAGGAAGTCCACGATGCGCTGCAGCTCCGCGGCCAGGCCGTCGCCCTTCAAGTCGCCGCGGCACCACCGGAACAGCGCGCCCAGGTAGGCGTCCCGCAGGAGGTACCCCACCTGCATCGGGTCCACGCCGGACCTGATCCTGCCCTCCGCCAGTCCGGCCCGGATCACGTTGGCGAACACCTCGGCCGTGCGCGGCGGTTCGGTGATCGGCAGGCCCGCCCGCACCCACGAGGTGAGCATGACCCGGTTGAACTCCGGCTCCTCCTCCTCGTTGATCTCGACGAGTGCCGTCATGCACCGCCCGAGGGCGACGCACAGCTCGTCGTTCGAGGGCGTCCTCTGGCGCATCTTCTCCTCGAATCGCGATTGGCGCTGGCTGCTCCAGGTGGTGACGAGCTCTTCCTTGTGCTGGAAGTGGTTGAAGAACGTGCCGCGCGCGACGTCGGCGCGCTCCGTGATGTCGTCGACCTTCGTCTGCTCGAAGCCCTTCTCGGCGAAGAGGCTCAGGGCAGCGGAGAAGATTCGTTCCCTCATCCGCTGCTTGTTGCGTTCGCGGCGGCCCGTGGCAACGGGCGCAAGAGGGGGTTCAGCAGCATACATACGTTCTCCAGCGACAAGGGAGTGGACCTTGTAACCATCTGTAGCGCGGCCCGTACGGCCGGGCCCGGTCCTCCTCTGCGGAGTTATACCAGAAGTTAACTTTGATGCGTAGTATTCGTTTAAACCTCAGTCGATTCCAGCAGTCGACCGATGGTCTCCTGACCGAGCAGGCGCCCCACGGGCAGGTCGATGCCCATGGCGGTCCGGATGCGCTGGCGCAGCCGGACGGCGGTGATGGAGTCGAGGCCCAGCTCGCGCAACGGCCGTCGGCGGTCGATGCGTTCGGGGGTGGTGCCGAGCAGCGCCGCGGCGTGCGTCAGCACGGCCGCCTCGCGGTCGGCGGCCGGCGCGGGGGCGGGGGTGGTGGCGAGGACGGAGGCGGCCTCAGGCGCCGGTACGGCCGCGGGCGCGTGCCCGGGCCCGGCCTCCGGTGTCACCGTGCCGGTCAGCCGCAGGAGTTGGACCCCGTGCAGCTCCGCCAGCACGTGGTCCCCGTCGTCCGTGTGCAGCACGACGTCCGCGCGGACGACGGAGTCGCCGGACGCCGTGCCCTCCGCCACCGGCCGGAGCGCGGCCGAGCTCCACACCGGCTTCGCCAGGGCGGTCGCGTCACCGTGCACCGTCACCGCGTCGATGCCGACGGCCAGGTAGCTGTGGCTCGTGCCGTCCGGCCCGCCGCGGGGCAGCACGGCGAGCAGCGGCTGCAGCGGCACCTCCCAGGCCGCGGGGTGCCCGGGGGCCGGCAGGTGCATCCGGGCCACCGCGAGGCCCGGGCGCCGCCAGAGCCGGCGGACGCCCGCGAGTTCGTCGGGGACGTCGTAGCCGTACCCCCGGACCTCGTCGTAGAAGTCCGGCCCGGGCAGGTACTCGCCGCACTGCGCCAGCAGCGCGTCCAGGCTCCGGGGCGTGGCGCCGCCCCCGGGCGGGGAGGAGGTGACGCGGGCCGTCAGGCAGGTCAGGGCCGGTTCGCCGGCCGACCCCGGGCCGACGACCTGGACGGTCGCGAGGTGGTCGGCGCCCTCGGGCCGCAGTCGGACCCGGAGGGTGGCGCCGAGTGCCTGTCTGCGGTCGACCAGCTCCCCGGTCAGGGTGACGTCCACGAGGCGGTGCTGCCCGCCGAGTTCGGAGCGCGCCGCGCTCAGCACGGCGTCGACGTACAGCATCGGCGGGACGACGGCCGTGCCGCGGAAGGACACCCCCAACGCCTCGATGTCCAGCGGCCGTTCGTAGGTGAAGCCGGTAGCCGCCGGGAGGGCGGCCGGGTCCCGCAGGTGCTCGTCGTCCCAGGGGTAGCGGGGCAGCGGCACGGGGCGGACCGCGCCCCGGAACCACCGGGTGAAGTCGAGGCCGGCGCCCGCGGCGTGCAGGCGGCCGGCCGCACGGGCGAGTTCGGCGCCCTCGTGCTCCCTGCGGCGCAGCGAGGCGACGGTGAAGGCCGGGGCGCCGAGCGCCTCCAGGGTCTCCTCCACGGCCGAGGTCAGCAGCGGGTGCGGGCTGATCTCCAGGAAGACGCTCTCGTCCTGCTTCGCCAGCCGCGCCACGGCACCGGCGAACCGCACCGGGCGGCGCAGGTTGTCCATCCAGTACCCGGCGTCGAGGGCCGTCCCGGGGACGGGCTCGGCGCGCACGGTGGAGTACAGCGGCAGCGAGGTGCCGCGCGGGGCGAGGTCGGCGAGGGCGTCGAGCAGTTCGGACCGCAACGGGTCCATGTCGGGGGAGTGGGAGGCCACGCTGACGTTGACGAACCGGGCCAGCCGGCCGCGCTCCGTCAGGCCCTCGGCGAGCCTGGCGAGGCGCTCCGGATCCCCGGCGAGGACGGTGGAGTGCGGTGAGTTCTCCACCGCGACGCACAGCGCGTCGGGGTAGCGGGCGGCGATCCGCTCGGCCTCGTCCGGGGACAGGTCGGTGGCCAGCATCCGCCCCCGGCCGCCGAGTCGGGCCATCAGCCGGCTGCGGCGGCAGATGACGGCGGCGGCGTCGCGCACCGACAGGGCGCCGGTGATCACGGCGGCGGCCGCCTCGCCCATGCTGTGCCCGACGCACGCGGAGGGGCTGACGCCGAGGTCCTGCCAGAGGGCGGCCAGTGAGACCTCCATCGCCCACAGGGCCGGCTGGACGACGTCGATGTCGGTGGGGAACTCCTCCTGCTCGCGGTTCAGCAGCTCGACGACGGACCAGCCCAGTTCGGCCCGGACCGCCGCGTCGCACTCGGCCATGCGCTCGCGGAAGGCGGGGAAGTCCGCCAGCAGCCGGCGTCCCATGCCCGGCCACTGCGCGCCCTGCCCGGGCAGGACGAACACCGTCCGCCGCTGCGGGCCGAAGCCGGCCTCGCCGCGTCCGCCGTCGGCGATCTCCTCGCCGGCCGCCAGTGCCTCCAGCCGGTCGGCGAGCTGCTCGTGGCTGTCGCCGATCGCCCACATCCGGTACGGGTGGTGGTCGCGGCGCAGCGCGGCCGCGGCGCAGACGTCGCGCAGGGGCTCCCGGTGGCCCGCGCCGCCGGGCCGCAGGTGGCGGGCGTAGGCGGTCGCGAGCCGTTCCAGGGACCGCTGCGAGCGGGCGCTGAACACCAGCAGTTCGGGGCGCCCGTCCGTCGCGGTGGCCGCTCCGGTGTCCGTCGTGGTGTCCGCACCGGCGGCCTCGGCGGGGTACGGGCTCAGGACGACATGGGCGTTGGTCCCCGACAGGCCGAAGGAGCTGACCCCCAGGTAGGTGTCGTCGCCGTCCCCGAGGGGTTCGTTCTCGGTGACCACGCGGACCGGGGAGTCCGGGGCGGCGATCAGCGGGTGCGGACTGTTCAGGTGGAGCGAGGCCGGGATGACGCCGTGGCGGGCGATCAGGACGGTCTTGATCAGCCCCGCCATGCCGGCGGCCGCCTCGGCGTGGCCGATGTTGCTCTTCACCGAGCCGGTCCGCAGCGGCCGGCCCGGGGCGCGGTCCGGGCCCGTCGCCGCCGCCAGCGCGGACAGTTCCACCGTGTCGCCGACGGCGGTGCCGGTGCCGTGCGCCTCCACGTAGCCGAGGCGGGCCGGGGATATCCCGGCGCTGCGGCAGGCCTCGCGGACCATCTCGACCTGGCCCGGGACGGAGGGCTTGACCAGCAGTCCGCTGCTGCGCCCGTCGTTGTTCACCGCGCTGCCGGCCAGCACGGCCAGGACCTGGTCGCCGTCGCGCTGGGCGTCCGCGAGGCGCTTGAGCAGCACCACGCCGACGCCGTCGCTGCGCACGAAGCCGTCGGCGTCGGCGTCGCCGAAGGCGCAGTGCCCCTCCGGCGAGAGCATGCCCGCCTGCGAGTAGGCGACGGCGTCCCGGGGGGAGAGGACGATGTTGGCGCCGCCGACGACGGCGAGGTCGCTCTCCCCGGTGAGCAGGCTCTGCCGGGCCATGTGCACCGCGACCAGGGAGGAGGAGCAGGCGGTGTCCAGCACGATGCTGGGGCCGCGCAGGTCCAGCGCGTACGAGATGCGCCCGGAGGCCATCGAGCGCAGCTGGCTGCCGACGGTGCGCCAGATGTCCTGGTCGGTCAGCGGCCGGTGCTCGTCGCCGTACTCGGCGGTGGCCTGGCCGACGAAGACGCCGGTCCGGCTGCCGGCCAGGGCGGAGGGGCGGATGCCGGCGTCCTCCAGCGCCTCCCAGACGACCTGGAGCAGGACGCGGTGCTGGGGGTCGATGGCGCGGGCCTCGGCGGGCGAGATGCCGAAGAAGCCGGGGTCGAAGGCGAAGGGGTCGTCGATGAACCCGCCCTTCGCGGAGATGGACTTGCCCGGGGTGGCCGGGTCGGGGGAGTGGTGGGCGGCCGCGTCGTACCGGTCGCCGGGAATCGCCGTGACGCTGTCGGCATTGCCGATCAGGTGCTCCCAGAACTCGTCGGCGTTCGAGGCGCCGGGGAACCTGCATCCCAGGCCGATGACGGCGATCGAGCGGTCGGACGCTACTTCGGGCTGATCCATGGGGCGTACCTGCCTTCATGTACGAGCGAAGCATCGGTGCTACAGAAGTGATAGTCGTTCAATCATTGATGCAAGGTCAAGATTGAACCCGCGCCGCCTAGTTGCATCGCTGGCCACCGAATGGGCCCCTCACCTGCGCCGCTCCGCCGTCGGGCGGTCGCGCGGCGCCTCCGGGTGTGGTCCAGATCGCTCGCTTACTTGGCTTTCAGTAAAAAGTGATACTTGCATCCAACCTCGACTCATGGTCCCATCTTGTCCGGTAGTCGACCAATCCTGAGGAGGCACCTGACATGCCGAGCACGGGGATACGGATCAGCGGCGGCGACGCCGACGTGGCGTACAGCATCGAAGGCAGCGGGCCGGCCCTGGTCCTGGTGCACGGCACCGGAACCCGCGGAGCCGCCTGGGCCCAGCAGGTCGAGGAGCTGAGGGGGAAGTTCACCGTCGTCACCCCGGACCTGTCCGGTTCCGGTGACACGGTCGACCACGGCGGGCCGCTGACCCTGGGCGACCTGGTCGCGGAGGTGCTGGCGGTGGCCGACCACGCCGGCCTGGACACCTTCCACCTCGCCGGCCACTCCCTCGGCGCCGTGGTGGCGCTGCGCCTCGCGGCCGAGCACCCCGAGCGGGTGCGCTCGGTCGTCGCGCACGCCGGCTGGGCGTACACCGACGAGCGGATGACGGCCGACTTCCGCTACTCGCTCGACCTGCTGCGCACCGACGCGGAGTTGGGCACCGCGCTGGTCCCGCAGATGTTCCCGCTGGCCACCCTCGGCCCCCGCTACTGGGAGGCGACGAACGAGGCGGAGCACGGGAAGCTCGTCCGGCAGATCGCCGACAACTTCCAGCCCGGCACCGCGCGGCAGTTCGAGGTCGGCCTCACCGTCGACCTGCGTCCGCTGCTCGGCGCCGTCGTCGTGCCGGCGCTGGTGTTCGCCAGCGTGCACGACCGCGTCTGCGGAGCCAACCAGCAGCTGCTGCTGCGCGAGGGCATACCCGGTGCCGCCTACGCGGAGATCGAGACCGGCCACAACGCGCTGGCGGAGGACCCCGAGGGGTTCGCCGCGGTGCTCGGCCCGTTCCTCGCGCAGCACACCGGCACCTGAGAACCACACCCGCTGGTCCCGGCCCGTCGGGCCGCCGCAACACACCGATAGTTGGAGGAAGTTCATGTCCGTTTGGCTGATCACCGGCAGCTCCCGTGGCCTCGGCCTGCACATCGCCCGGGAGGCGCTGGCCAGCGGTCACCAGGTCGTCGCGACGGCGCGCGACACGGAGGTCGTGCGTGCGGCGCTCGGCGACGCCGGCGGCGAGGTGCTCTACCTGCCGCTCGACGTGACCGACGAGCAGCAGGCGCAGGAGGTCGCGCGGGCCGCGTACGAGCGCTTCGGCCGGATCGACGTCCTGGTGAACAACGCCGGCCGGGGACTGCTCGGCGCCGTCGAGGAGGCCTCGGACGCCGAGGCGCGCGCGGTCTACGACATCAACGTCTTCGGCCTGCTCGCCGTCACCCGGGCGGTGCTGCCGTACATGCGCCGGGAGCGGTCCGGCCGGATCCTCAACATCAGCTCCGTCGGCGGGTTCACGGCCGGCTCGGGCTGGGGCATCTACAACAGCACCAAGTTCGCCGTCGAGGGCCTCAGCGAGGCCCTGCGGGCCGACCTCGCCCCGCTCGGCATCCACGTCACGATCATCGAGCCCGGGGTCTTCCGCACCGACTTCCTGGACGCCTCCTCGCTGCACAGCACCACCCCGATCGACGACTACGCGCAGACCGTCGGCAAGACCCGTGACTGGGCGGTGGACAACAACCACCAGCAGCCCGGCGACCCGGTCAAGGCCGCCCGCGCGATCGTCACCGTGGCCGCGTCGGACGCGCCCCCGGTGCGCCTGCCGCTCGGCGCGGACTGCGTCGCCCGGGTCGAGAGCAAGCTCGAGACCGTCGCCAAGGAGCTCGACACCTGGCGGGAGCTCGCGCTGGACACCGCCATCTGATCAACCGTCTCCGGAGAAGGAGGACCCCGATGAGCTCGGCGAGTTCGGCGGGGCGGGTGGACCCTCGGGTCTGGCTGCTCGCGCTGGGAACGTTCGCAACCGGTACCGACCTGTTCATCGTCGCCGGCCTGCTGCCGGCGGTGGGGCGGGACCTGCACCTCTCGACGGCACTCGCGGGCCAGACGTCCACCGCGTTCGCCGCCACCTACGCGGTGGGAGCGCCGATCCTGGCCGGGCTCACCGCCAAGTTCCGGCGCAAGCCGCTGCTCATCGGGGTCATGCTCGTCTTCGGCCTCGGCAACCTCCTGTCGGCCGTCTCGGCCAACTTCACCGTGCTGCTGATCAGCCGGGTGATCACCGGCGCGGGCGCCGCCCTGTACTCGGCCAACGCCTCCGCGGTGGCCGCCCGGATCAGCCCGCCCGAGGTGCGCGGCCGGGCGCTGGCCATCGTCTACGCCGGCATGACCAGCGCCATCGCCTTCGGGGTGCCGATCGGCAACTGGATCGGCGAACTCTCCTCCTGGCGCTGGGCGTTCGGCCTGGTCGCGGTGCTCGCGGCCGTGACGGTGGCCGGCATCCAGTTCTTCCTGCCGGACGTGCCCACCGGCCCCGGCGCCACCGTCCGGGAGCGGATGGCCGCGATCCGGATCCCGCAGGCCCCCACGCACCTGCTGGTGACGGCGCTGTGGACCGCGGGCACGTTCACCGTCTACACCTACCTCGGCTCCATCCTGGAGCAGGTCACCGGGCTGTCGGCCGGTCAGCAGTCCTGGGTCCTGCTGCTCTTCGGCGTCGGCAGCTTCGGCGGGGTCTTCGTCGGGGGCCGGCTGGCCGACCGCTTCGGCTCGGTCGTCGGCCTCTCGATCACCATCACCGCGCTGGGCCTGTGGCTGGTGGTGCTCACCCCGACCCTCCAGTGGCCGCTGGTCGCGGCGGTCGCCGTCGGCGTGTGGGGCCTGGTGCACTGGCCCAGCTTCCCGCTGCTGCTGCACCGGGCCCTGGGCATCGGCGGGGACCGCGGCGACATGCTCCTGGCGCTGAACAACAGCGCCGTCTACGTGGGCCAGATGACCGCCGCCGCGGTCGGCGGACTGCTCGCCGACGCGGACCTGCTCCGCTGGAACCCCCTGGCCGGCGCCGGCTTCGAGCTGCTGGCCGGCCTCGCCCTCGTCGTCAGCGTGGGAGCGCTGCGCCGCAACCGCAAGCGCCCGCAGCCGGCGGCCGCGCCCACGGACGCGGAGGAGTCCAGCCCCGCGCTGCGGGGCTGAACCGCGCCGCGCGGCACCGTCCACGGCCGTACCGCCGTACCGCCGTCCATCACCTCCAGTACCTCCAGTACCTCCAGCACCGTCCACCGCCGTACCACCGGCGGCCGGGCACCGACGAAGGAAGCGCGTCCCGAACGAAGGAACCCCCTCCCGCAGGAAGGACACAGCATGTCTTCTCACCAGGAGATGGAAGTCGAGACGGGTCACCGCCTCGCCCCGGAGGTCCGCGCCCTCGCGGACGGACCGAACTTCGCCGCCCTGACCACCCTGATGCGTGACGGAACCCCGCAGACCCAGGTCGTCTGGGTGTCCACCCGGGGTGAGTACCTCGCCCTCAACAGCGAGGTGGGGCGGCAGAAGGTGCGCAACCTGCGCCGCGACCCGCGCGCCACCGTCACCATCTGGCAGCAGGACGACCCGCTGAACTTCGCCGAGATCCGAGGCCGGGTGGTCGAGGAGGTCCTCGGCGCCGAGGCCCGCGACCACATCGACGAGCTGTCCCGCAAGTATCTGGGCGGCCCCTTCGCCGAGGAGTTCATCGCCTCGGACCGCGTGCTGCTCCTCATCGCCCCCGACCGGCAGCTCGTCCGCGACCACGCGCGCTGGGTGGCGGGCCTGCCCCAGCAACAGCAACAGCACCAGTGACCGCTAACCGTCCACCCATGCGTGAGGAGTCACAGTGAAACGCCGCATCCTGATCATCGGAGGGGGCATCGGCGGTCTCGCCGCCGGAGCCGCACTCGGACAGCAGGGCATCGACACCACCGTCGTCGAGATCCAGTCGGAGAACCTCGTCGCCGGCGTCGGCATCAACATCCCGGGCAACGCGCTGCGGGCCCTGAGGCAGCTCGGCCTGCTCGACGAGGTCCTCGGCCACGGCTTCACCTTCGACCGCGTCGACTTCCACGACTCCGCCTCCCGGCTGCTGCTCGCGCTGCGGTCGAAGCTCGGGGTCGACGGCGTGCCCGCCAACTGCGCCATCCAGCGCAAGGACCTGGCCCGGATCCTGGAGAAGGCCTGCGTCGACGTGGGCACGGTGATCCGGTACGGCACCTCGGTGGAGAAGATGCGCACCACCGCCGACGGCGGGGTCGAGACCGTCCTCACCGACGGCAGCACCGAGCACTACGACCTGGTGGTCGCGTTCGACGGGATCCGCTCCTCCTTCCGCAAGGCGGCCCTCGGCATCGAGCCCCGGTTCACCGGCTACTCGGTGTGGCGGGTGGCCCTCGAACGGCACCCCGACGTCACCCGGAACATGTACTTCCAGGGCATGGGCACCAAGGCAGGGCTCTTCCCGCTCAATACGGATGTCATGTACCTGTTGCACGTGACGCCCGAGCCGGGCAACCCGCGCCACGCGCGGGAGGACTTCCACGGCCACCTCACCCAGCGGCTGGCCGGCTACACCGGCCTGATCGGCGAACTGCGCGACCGCATCAAGCCGGACGACGACATCGTGTACGCGCCGATCGAGGAGGTGCTCCTCCCGCTGCCCTGGTACCAGGACGGGCTGCTGCTGCTCGGCGACGCCGCCCACGCCATGGCGCCGCACCGCACCCAGGGCGCGGCCATGGCCATCGAGGACGCCGCCGTGCTCGGCGAGACGCTGGGCCGGGACGGCGACCTGCGCGAGCTGCTGGCCGAGTTCCAGGACCGCCGCTTCGTCCGCGCCAAGATCGCCCAGGACGCCTCCCGCAACATCCTCCTGTCCGAGATGAACACCACCGACCAGGCGTCCCTGGACCGGCAGCTCGACTTCATCCGGAACGGCCTGGAAGCGGTCGCCCACCAGGTGGACGACGCGCTCAACCAGCCGATCTGATGCCGCACCGCTCCGAAGGGACGAACGCGTGACCAGCACCCCCGCCCACCTGCCCGACCCGCACCACCCACCCCTCGGGGCGGCCGACTTCGACGCCCACGTCCGCGCCCTGATGGCCTGGCACTTCGACGACCGCACCGGCTCGCCGTTCTGGCTCGCCCGCCGCGCGGACCTGGGCTTCGACCCGCGCACCGACGTCGCCGGCGCGGCCGACCTGCTCCGCTTCCCCGACGTCAGCCGCGAACTGCGCACCGTCCCGGCGGCCGACCTGATACCCCGGGGAGCCGCACCGGGCCAGGTCTTCCGGGTCTACGAGTCCGGCGGCACCACCGGCGCCCCCAAGCGGATCGTCGACGGCAACTACCGCTCCCGGATGGGGGCCTGGACCAGGCAGCTGCTGACCGACCACGGCGTGCCCGAGACCGGCGACTGGCTGCACCTGGGCCCCACCGGCCCGCACGTGGTGGCCTTCGACACCTCCCGCTACGCCGAGCCCGCCGGCGGCCTGTGCTACACCGTCGACCTCGACCCGCGCTGGGTCAAGCGGCTGCTCGGCTCCGGCCGGCAGCAGGAGGCCGACGACTACATCGACCACCTCCTCGACCAGGCCCGTGAGGTCCTGCTGAGCCAGCCGGTGCGGGTGCTGAGCACCACGCCCCCGCTGATCGAGGCCATCTGCGCCCGGCCGGAGCTGCACGAACTGGTGGCCTCCCGGGTCGGGGCGATCATCTGGGCCGGCACCTCGTTCAGCCCGGAGAGCCTGCGCGTGGTCCGGGAGGACTTCTTCCCCGACGCCCGCCTGGTGGGGATCTACGGGAACAGTCTGATGGGCGTGGCCCCGCAGCGGGTCCGGACGCCCGAGGACGTCCACGCCTGCGTCTTCGAGCCCTTCGCCGAGACCACCCGCCTGGACCTGGTGGACGAGGACGGCGAGCCGGTCGGCTACGGCGAGCGCGGCCGGGTCAGACTGCACCTGGTCAGCGAGGAGATGTTCCTGCCCAACGTGCTGGAACGGGACACCGCCGTGCGGGTCCGGCCGACCTCGGACGGCGGCGTCGACGGCCTCGCGGAGGTGACCAGCGTGGCGACCTTCGAGGACGCCGACGTCGTCGAGGGGGTGTACTGAGTGCTCGTCATCGACCCGCTGGTCGCCGGTGAGAGCCGGCCGAGCGCCGACCGTGCCGTCCTGACCGACGTGCACGGCGAACCGCTCGCGGACGTCGGCCTCGCCCCCCGGCTCGCCGCCCAGGCCGCCGTCAACCGGCTGCGCCGCCACGCCGACGGCCTGCCCCCCGAGCCGGAGGTGTTCCGCACGGCCGCGCGGCTGTTCGCCACCGCCGAACTGGACGGCGAGAGCGCGGACGCGTACGTGCGCCACACCGTGCGCGGCACCGGCCTCGCCTCCACCACCGTCCGGCGCGGCCTGGCGGACATGGCCGCCGAGATCGAGGAGCTGCCCGCCACCACCGCGGCGGAGCTGCCCGCCGCCCGGCTGACGCCGACCCACCGCGTCCACCGGGCACCGGCGGGCCGGCTCTTCACCGCCGTGATGGCCAGCAACCACCCGCTGCCGCACGCCACTTGGGTGCAGCCGCTGCACCACGGCTACAGCGTCGTCGTGCGGCCCGGCAGCCGCGACCCGTTCACCCCGCGCCGGCTGGCCGCCGCCCTGCTGGCGGCCGGGCTGGCGCCGGAGAAGCTGGCCCTGCTGCCCAGCCCGCACGCCGTCGGCTCGTTCCTGCTGAACGCCGCCGACCGCGGCATCATCTACGGCAACGAGCAGGCGGTGGGCGACTGGAGCGACCGCGCCCGGGTCGCCACCCGCGGCCCGGGGCGCTCCCGGGCCCTGCTCGACCTGCCGCTGACCGACGCCCTGCTGGACCACCTGGCCACCAGCGCGGCCTTCGACGGCGGCACCCGCTGCACCAACCTCTCGGCCGTCCTGACCAGCAACGACGTCCACGACACCGCGGCCGCCCTGGCCGGACGACTGGCGCACCTGCCGGTGCTGCCCGCCGCCGACCCGGAGAGCGTGCTGCTCGTCGTCGGGCGCGAGCGCGCCGACGGGCTGCGCCGGCAGATGGCCAAGCTGGCCACCGAACTCACCGACCACAGCACGCCGTTGTACGGTGAGGACTTCCTGGTCGACCTCGGCGACGGCTCCTTCCTGCCGCGTCCCGTGGTCCTCGCCGCCGACCGCGCGGACCACCCGGCCGTCGGCACCGAGCTGGCCTTCCCGTTCGTCGTGGTCGCCCCCTGGAGCCCGGCCGACGGCATCGCCCCGCTGCGGCCCTCGCTGGTGCTCAACCTGCTGACCGAGAACGCCGCGATCACCGGACAGGCGCTGCTCGACCCGGCCGTCCGGAAGATCACCGACGGCGCCGTCCTCCCCTGGGAGCTGGTGCCGGGCATGCCGCACGACGGCAACTACACCGAGTTCCTGCTGGACGCCAAGGGCGTAGTCACACCGGCCGGGTGACCCGGCCGCCGTCCCCCACCCCACCGTCGGGAGTCTTCACCATGTCCAGTCCGACCGGGACACCCGTGCCCGCGTCCGCGCGCTTCTCACGGCTGCCCTCCCTGACCGGCATGCGGTTCTTCGCCGCGTTCATGGTCTTCCTCTTCCACTCGACCCTGCCGCCGTACACGCCGTTCACCGGCGGCACCGCCGTATCCGTCACGCACGCCGTCAGCAAGGCGGGCTGGCTGGGCGTCGGGTTCTTCTTCGTCCTCAGCGGCTTCGTGCTGACCTGGTCGGCCCGCCCGGGGGACAGGCCCCGGCAGTTCTGGCGGCGCCGGTTCATGAAGATCTACCCGAACCACGTGGTGACCTTCTTCATCGCGCTGGCGCTGTTCGCCTACATGAAGGCCACCTGGACGGCGGGGATCTCCAACCTCTTCCTGCTGCACACCTGGATCCCGGACGCCAAGGTCTTCCAGAGCATCAACCCGCCCGCCTGGTCGCTCTCCGTCGAGGCCGTCTTCTACCTGTGCTTCCCGCTGCTGCACCGGGCGATCCAGCGGATCCGGCCGGAGCGGCTGTGGCTGTGGGTGGGCATCCTGGCCGCCGCCGTGGTCGCCGTCCCCGCCGTCGCGTACGCGGTCCTGCCCGACTCCCCGGCCATGCCGCTGAAGTTCGAGGCCTCGGTGTGGCAGTACTGGTTCGTCTGGCAGCTGCCGCCGTTCCGGATCCTGGAGTTCGCGGTGGGCATCCTGATGGCCCGGATCGTCATGACCGGCCGCTGGATCAAGTTCCCGGTCCTGCCGGCGCTGGCGCTGGTCGCCGTCGCCTACGTGGTCGAGCTGAAGTGGGTGCCGTGGCTGTACGCGATGAGCGCGGTGACGCTGATCCCGGTCGCCCTGCTGATCGCCGCGATGGCCAGCACCGACATCGCGGGCCGGCCCTCGTTCCTGCGCAAGCGGGTCTTCGTCTGGCTCGGTGAGGTCTCGTTCGCCTTCTACCTGGTCCACGACATCACCGTGCACGTCTTCGTCGACCGCTTCGGCCTCAGCGCGTCGCACAGCGCCCCGGTCGCGGCCGGGATCCTCGCCAGTGAAGTGCTGATCAGCGTCTTCTTCTCCTGGCTGCTGTTCATCGGCGTCGAGCAGCCGCTGATGAAGCGCTTCGCGCGCAGCCGTCCGTCGCAGCCGAGCGGCGCCGCGGGCGGTTCCGGCGGTGCCGGCAGCGCCGAGCCCGACGGACGGCCGGCCGAAGCGGTGCGGACGCACTGACGCCCGCGCCACCCCCCTGAACCGGGGTGGTCGCGCCACGCCCCCCGGCGCGGCCACCCCCTCCCTTCCCCGCCCTTCCCTTCCCCTCGCACCGGCGCGACCGCAGGACGCTCCCCCCTCCGGCAGACCGACAACAGCCCAGGAGACCGATGATGAGCCCCCTCCAGCCGACCGCCGAACTGAGCGCCAGCACCCGGATGCTGCTGGCCTGCGACGGTTCCACCACCCTGCTCCTGCAAGCCCTCACCGGCCACGACCTGTCGATCCGGGTCGACGCCCAGGGCGACACCCCGGCCGGCCGCCTTCCGGACGGCATCCGCTCCGCGCTCGGACTCGCGGACACCGCCGTCGTCCTGGAGCGCCGCTCCTGCCTGGTGACCCCCGAGCAGGAGGTGGTCAGCATCAACCGGGTGGTGTTCGACGGGGCCGCCCGCAGCCGGATGGGCGTGCCCGACGCGCTGACCCCGATCGGCCTCCAGCTCCGCGACCAGCAGGTGCACCAGCACCGCGAACAGCTGTCCACCGGACTCATGCGCTGGCGGGACAGCCTCACCGAGCAGTGGGTGGACTCCGCCTTCAAGGAGTACGTCATCCACTACGCCGCCGGCGGACAGGCCTACGTGCACGAGCAGTTCAACCCGCACATGGTCCAGCTCACGAACGACTAGGCCAGCACCGTCACCGCCTGATCGTGCTTCACCACAGCGAAGGAACTGTCATGCCCCAGGCTCTCGCGACCGCCGAACAGGCGGCCCGCACCCCGCACTCGCACGCCGGAGACCAGACCGGCTGGCGCTTCTACCGGGCGGCCCAGCAACCGTCCTGGGCCGATCCGGCCCGGCGCGACGAGGTCTGCGCCGACCTCTCCGGCCGTCCGGTGCTCACCCGGCTGCCCGACCTGCTCCAGCTGCGCCGCGAACTGGCCGGCGTCGCGGCCGGCGACGCCCACGTGCTCCAGGCCGGCGACTGCGCGGAGGACTTCGCGGAGTGCACGGCCGAGCACGCGGTCCGCAAGGAGCGCGCCCTCGTGCGCCTCGCCGACACCGTCGCGGTCTCGACCGGGATCCCGGTCGTCCGGATCGGCCGGATCGCGGGCCAGTTCGCCAAGCCCCGGTCCGCGCCCACCGAGGACGTCGACGGCCGCCCGCTGCCGGCCTTCCGGGGCCACATCGTCAACTCCGAGGCCCCGGACGAGGCGGCCCGCAGACACGACCCCGAGCGCATGCTGCGCGCCTACCGGGCCGCCAAGACGGTGGCCGACGCCATCGAGGGGCGGCACGACCGCAGTCCGGCGATCGGACGGCGCACCTGGATCAGCCACGAAGCCCTGGTGATGGACTACGAGACGGCCCTGGTGCGGTTCGACGAGTCCGCGGGCGGCTGGTTCCTGGGCTCCACCCACCTCCCGTGGATCGGCGAGCGCACCCGGCACAGCGAGGGCGCGCACGTGCGCCTGCTGGCCGACGTGATGAACCCGGTGGCCTGCAAGGTGAGCGGCAAGGCCGAGGTGCAGGACCTGCTCGACGTGGTCGGGCGCCTGGACCCCGAGCGCGAGCCCGGCCGGCTGACGCTGATCTCCCGGTTCGGCAAGGACGACGTGCGCACCCACCTGCCGGCCCTCGCCCAGGCCGTCAAGAACGCCGGCCACCCCGTCGTCTGGCTCTGCGACCCGATGCACGGCAACACCTACAAGGCCTCGAACGGCATCAAGACCCGGCGCCTGGACGACGTCTGCGACGAGATCCGCGGCTTCGTCTCCGCCCTGCGCAGCGTCGGGATCCGCCCCGGCGGCCTGCACCTGGAGACCGCCGCCGACGACGTCACCGAGTGCGTCGGCGCCGACGTGCCGGACGAGGCGGCCCTGACGGCGCGCTACACCAGCCTCTGCGACCCCCGGCTCAACCCGGTGCAGGCGTCCCTGGCCGTCGACGCCTTCCTGTCGGCCCTGTAGCGAGGAGGACTCCCATCGACTTCGACGGCGGGCACCCGCCCTTCTGCGTACTCCTCGGCCCCGACTACTCGGGCAAGTCCTCGGCCCTCGACCGACTCGCCCGGACCGAGCCCCGGTGGCAGTTCCTCTCCGTGGACGACACCCGCCTCGCCCCCGAGCACGAGCTCATCGGCCGGCTGCGCCGCAACGTCGTCAAGGACGTGGCGCCGCACCCGGGCGTCTGGTCCCCGGACTTCTTCGCCACGCTCGTGCAGACCGCCGTCGTCCACCTGCGCGACCAACTGCTGCGCGCCGACGCCGGGACCCCCGTCGTCGTCGACTCCTACTACTACAAGCTGCTGGCGAAGTGCCGCCTCGCCGGAGCGGGGGACAGCCCCCTGCTCGACTGGTGGCGCACCTTCCCCCGGCCGATCCGGGTGGTCTACCTCGACGTGCCGCCCGGGACGACCTGGGAGCGCAGCCGGCGGGGCGCCGACCTCAACGTCCTGGAGCACTACGGCCCGCAGCCGGACCCGGCCGGCTTCCGGCGGTACCAGAGCGACCTGGCCAAGGTCATGCGGGACGAGATCCAGGACCTGCCGGTCACCGTCATCGAGGAACTGGACCGCCCGGAGCTCACCGCGGCCGCGATCCGGGAGGTGGTCACCTATGAGTTCTGCTGAGGCCTGGTCCGACCCCGTCCGCCTGCGGCGCTACCGCGAGCGCGTCCTCGCCGAACGGCGGGGCCTGCGGGCCGCGTTCACCGACCCGGCCGGAAGCCAGCGGCAGGTGCTGACCGACCTGCTGGAGTTCAACGCGGGCACGGAGTACGGGAAGCGGCACGGCTTCGCCCGCATCCGCACCCTCGACGAGTACCGCGGGGCCGTCCCGGTGCAGACCTACGCCGACCTCGAACCGTGGATCGAACGGGCCGCGGCCGGCGAGCGGAACATCCTGACCGCCGACCACCCCGCCGTGTTCTTCACCAGCAGCGGCAGCACCGGCGCCCACAAGAAGATCCCGGTCACCCCCCGCTTCATGCGCACCACCTTCTTCCCCTTCTACTACGCCGCGTGGGCGCCGCTCATCGAGCACTTCCCGGAGGTCCTGGAGTCCCCCGGGGCGGTGCTGAACCTCAAGCACGACCCCGTCGCGGCCCCGCCCACCACGGCCTCCGGGCGCCCCCACGTCGGCGCCAGCCAGGTCGACTTCGGGACCGCCTTCGGGGAGCCGCTGTCCGCGGAGCCCGGCACCGGCGCCCCCTGGGCGACCCTCCCGGTGCCCGTCGCGGCGGACCGGCACGCGGAGAAGATGTACCTGCGGCTGCGCCTCGCGGTGGAGAGCGACGTCCGCTGCGTCATCGGCATCAACCCGGCGATGGTCGCCGCGCTGCCGTACCAGCTGAACCTGTGGTGGCCCCGGATCGTCCGGGAGGTCCGGGACGGCACGCTCGGCGGCCTGCCGCACCGCGCCCCCGACCCCGCCCGGGCCGCCGAACTGGAGCGCCTCGCCGACCGGCACGGCACCGTGCGCCCGTGCCACGTCTGGCCCCGGATGCGCGCCCTGTTCTGCTGGACCACCGGGGTGGCCTCGCTGTACCTCCCGCGGCTGCGCGAGGAGTACGGCCCCGGCGTGGTGGCCCTGCCCGCCCCCGTGGCCGCCTCCGAGGGCCCGGTGGGCGTCGCCCTCGACCGGCACGGTCGGGCGGGCAGCCTGGTGGCGAACGCCGCGGTGTACGAGTTCGCCGACGCCGACCGGGACCTCGGCCCCGACACCGCCACCCTCCGGCCGCACGAACTGGAGCCGGACCGCGACTACCACGTGGTGTTCAGCCACGTCGGCGGGCTCTACCGGTACGCGGTGGGCGACGTCGTCCGCGTCGTCGACCACCAGGACGGCGTGCCGCGCCTGGAGTACGCCGGCCGGGCGAACCGCTCCGACCACGCCGGTGAGCGGCTGCGCGACGCCCAGGTGATCAGGGCGCTGCACGGCGCGCTGGACGCCACCGGCCTCGAACTGCGCAACGTCGCCTGCCGGGTCGCCGGAGCCCCGCGGCGCTCCCCGGGCTACGAGTTCGCCGTCGCCCCGCGCACCCCGTGGCGCCCGGAGGAGTCCGAGCGCTTCACCGACCTCCTCGACCGGGCCCTCCAGCGGCAGTCGGCCGACTACCGCACGGCGCGCGGCCGGGGCCGGCTGGCCGCCCCGACCCTTCTGCGGCTCGACCCCGACGCCTTCCTGCGCGACTGGCAGGCCCGGGTCGAGAGCGGCATCCGGCCCACCCAGGTCAAGGACCGGCTGTTCAGACAGGACCCGCAGGAGTGGGCCCGGCTGACCGGGCAGGGCCCCGAAGGGCACGGCACAGCAGCCCCCTGAGCCGGCGACGAGCCGCCGCGGGCCTGCGCACCCACCAACCGGAGGACCGACATGACCGCTTCACTGGACGCCGTCGAACGCACCGCGCTCCTCACCGCCGCCCTGCGCGCCGCCGAGAGCAAGCGCCCGGACCGGCTGTACGAGGACCCGCACGCCGCCGCCCTCGCCGGGGACATCGGCCCCGAACTGCTCGCCGAGGTGATCCGCGCGACCTTCCCGCCGGGCCGCGAGCGCACCATCCCGAGCACCCCCGACTACAACGCGATCCGCACCCGGTTCTTCGACGACTACCTCCGGGCGGCGGCCGAGGACCAGGACACCACCCAGATCGTGCTGGCCCCGGCCGGCATGGACTCCCGCGCCTACCGGCTGGACTGGCCCGAGCGGGTGCGCTGGTTCGAGGTCGACCGGCCGGCCGTACTCGCCTACAAGGCCGAGCGGCTCGGGGCGACCGAGCCGCGCACCGACCACCGGACGGTCGCCGTCGACCTCACCGAGCCCGACTGGGAGGCCCGCCTGGAGGCCGCCGGGTACGACCCCGCCGTCCCCTCCACCTGGCTGCTCGAAGGGCTCCTCTACTACGTCCCCGCGCCCGACGCCCACCGCGTCCTGGAGCGGGTGGCCGCGATCTCGGCCCCCGGCAGCCGGATCGCCGCCGACATCGTCAACGCGGCCGCCCTGACCCTGCCCCACATGCGCGGCCTGCTCGACGTGTTCAGCGGCTGGGGCTGCCCCTGGCTGTTCGGCACGGACGAGCCGGAGGAGCTCTTCGACCGGCACGGCTTCGACGTGCGGGCGACCCAGCCCGGCGAGGCGGGCGCCGACTTCGGGCGCTGGCCGGACCCGGTGCCGCCGCGCAGCGAGCGCGACGTGCGGCGGGTCTTCTTCGTCCACGGGCGGCGGCGCTGACATGCCGACCGCAGTGATCGTCGGCGGAAGCGTCGCCGGGCTGGCGAGCGCGCTCGCCCTGTCCGGGACCGGGTACCGCGTGCTGGTCCTGGAGCGCGCCCCGAGACCGCCGCAGTGGTCCACCGCGGATCCCGGCTCCGGGTGGCGGCGCCCGACCGCGCCCCAGGGCCTCCAGTCGCACACCCTCACCTCGCTCGGCGTCCGCGTCCTGCGCGAGCGCGCACCGCGGCTGCTGGCCGACGCCGGGGCCGCGGGTGCGCCCGTCCTCGACCTCACCCGGGCGCTGCCCGCGGACGCCGCCGACAGCGCCCCGGAGCCCGGCGACGGCGACCTGGTCGCGCTCGGCTGCCGCCGCTCCACCCTGGAGCTGCTGCTGCACCGGACGGCCGGCGACACGCCCGACGTCACCGTCCGGCACGACACCACCGTCGTCGGCCTCGAACTCCACCCCGGGCACCGGGGCGTGGCGGCCGTCGTCACCGCTACGGGCGAGCGGCTGCGCGCCGACGTCGTGGTGGACGCGACCGGGCGCCGGGCGCTGTCCCGCCGCTGGCTGCACGACGCAGGTATCCCGGTGGCCGCCGACCGCACCAGCGCGTCCGGGCTGGTCGGCCACACCCGCTTCTACCGGCTGCGGGGCCGCGCCCTGCCGGGGCCGCTCAACCGCGGCCACGGCGTCGGGGACGTCTACGACCACTACGCGGGCGTGCTGCACCCCGGCGACGACGGCACCTTCTCCATCGCCCTGGGCTCCCTGCCGGGCGACCGCGTCCTCCAGGCCGGCCTGCGCACCCGCACCGGGTTCACCGCGGCCGCCCGCGCCACCCCGGGCCTCGCCCCCTGGCTGGAGGAGGGCGTCAGCTCCCCGATCTCGCCGGTACGGGTCATCTCCAGCCCGCCCAACACCCTGCGCGGGGCGGCCGGCCCGCGGCAGGTCCCCGTCCCGGGCCTCTTCCAGGTCGGCGACGCCGCCTGCATCACCAACCCGCTCTTCGGCCGCGGCATGTCGCTCGCCCTCGACCACGCCTTCCGGCTCGCCGACCTGCTGGCCGAGCAGCCCGACGTCGACGCCGCGCAGCGCCTGGCCGTCGCCCGGATGACCCACGAGCTGTTCCTGCCCTGGTACGAGCAGGCCGCCGGGGCCGACCGGCTGCGCAGCGCCCGCTGGCAGGCCGCCGTCGACGGCCGCCCCGCCGTGCCGGCGCCGCCCGCCGGCGGGCTGCCCACCGGCGCGGAGATCGCCGCCGCGGCCCGCACCGACGGCACGGTCTGGCGGGGGCTCACCCGGATGCTGATGACCCTGCGCACGCCCGCGGAGCTGTTCGCCGACGACAAGTTCCTGGCCCGGGTCCGGCAGGCGGCCCCCGCCGGTCCCGCGCCGACCCCGCCGCCCGGCCGGGACGAGCTCCTGCGCCGGGTCACCGCGACAGAAGGGACTCGCGCATGACGACGACCCTCCCGGTGGCGGCCCCCCGCCCGCGACCGGACGCGGTGGACCGCCCCCGGGTGCTCCTCGCGCCCGTCACCATCACCCCGTCCAAGCCGCTCACGCCGAGCCACCTCAAGGGGCTGCTGTGGACGGACGTGATGTACCGGGCCACCCGCCCCCTCGCGGACGTCGCCTACCGCTACAGCCACACCACCTACCACGCCACCGAACAGACCCTGGGCTTCTGGGAGTTCCTCGACCGCAGCCGGGGCGCCACCGACTACGGCGACCTCACCGAGGAGCGGATCGGCGAGCTGTACGTCGCCTTCCGCGCGGCCGAGCGGGCCCCCGCGCAGGCCCTGCTCCCGTACGCCGAGGCGGTCGAACGCGGCTGGGTGCACCCGGTGGGCACCCGCGTCCTCCAGCTGTGGTCCGGGCACTACGCGGCCCTCGGCCTGCACGACCCGGGACTGCTGCGGCACCAGCCGCCCGGCCTGGGCCTGGACGCCGTCCTCGACCGGCTCACCGCGCTCGGCATGTGCCTGGACCAGCGCGAGGTCGGCGGCCCCGTCTACCTGGACCTCACCCGCTTCGGACTGCCGCTGCGCCGGCTGGTCACCGCGGACGGGCGGCCGAACTACCTGGCCTGCGCCCTGCGGGAACTCATCCCGCTCGCCCCGGACTTCGACGAGCTGGTGCTCCTCTACGACCACGAACTCGACTCCGACTACCAGCAGTTGGAGCGGGTGCTGAGCGCGTTCGGCCCGCGCGTGCGGCGGGTGTCGGTCGGCCGGGTGCCCATCGAGGGCCGGATCCGCTCCGCGCGGCAGGGCGGCTGGCGGGGGCTGCACGCCGGGACGCTGATCGACGCCGCCCGCGCCGAGCACCACGAGGACGCCGTACGCCTGGGCATGCGGCTGTACTTCATCGCCGTGCTCGGCCCCGGCTGGCAGCAGTCGTTCCGTTCCGACCTGCTGGCGCAGTGCCTCAGGCGGGCCGAACGCCTGCTGGACGAGGCCGGCCCGGAGGCGGACGCCGCGGCGCTCCGGGAGCAGCTGGCGCAGCACCGGAAGGACCACGTGTACGTCAACCCCTACCGGCTGACCTCCCACCTCCTCGGCAAGCGCCGCGCCGCGCCCGCCGAGGACCTGCTGCGGGCGGTGTTCCTGTGAGCGCCGGGGCCGCCTCCACAACGCAGGATTGTTTGCGTGAACAGGAGGCGATGCGGATCCGCGCGGCCCGTCCCGACCTCGCCGCCCGGCACGACCTGACCTCGTACGACGGCCTGACCGCCGCCCGCGGCGACATCACCGCGGAGGGCGACACGGGCAGTTCGGTCGTGGTGGTGCTCAAGGCCTTCGACCTGGCCCGGTGGGTGCGCGACACCTGCGTCTTCGCGCTCGGCGTCGAACCCCGGCAGGCGGCGGACTGGCGGACCTCCTTCACCCGCACCGTCTTCCTCGCCGGCAACCCGGAGCAGCTGCGCGAGCGGTTCCGCTTCGCGCACACCGCCGCCGACGGCTCCGCGGCCTGGACCGCGCCCGGGCCCGCCGCCCGGACCTCCGCGCTGCGCAGGCTGCTCAAGGCCTTCGACGCGCCCGCCAGGCTGCCGGACCGGCCGGACACCCTGGTCGAGATCCCCGACGGGCCCCACCCGCCGGGTCGGCCGCGGGCCCGCCGAGACCTGTACGTCGCCACCGCGGAGTGCACCATCTCGGAGGCCCTGGTGCACGTCAACCACGTGCTGGCGGAAGCCGTCCTGGACGGCCACATCGCGCCCGGCGACCACCTGGTGGTGCACCAGGTGCCCCGGATCGTCGGGGCCCCCGCGCACCTGGTCACCGTGCGCGTGACCACCGAGAAGCACCTTCCCGGACGGCTCAAGGCGGCCGCCGGACTGACCGAGGAGGCACGCGTTGCCTGAGCAGACCCCCACCCCCGAGCGGATCCCGACGGCCGGGAACCCCCCGACCGTCCGGTTCGGCTACCACGGCTCCACCGAGGTGGTGGACCGCATCGTCCGGCTCGCCGGCCGTGAGCGGGCCGACGTGCGGCTGGTCGAGTACGACATCGCCGACCCGTTCCGCGGCGTCCGGGCGGGCGAACTCGACGTGATGATCGTGAAGTTCGGCATCCACGAACCCGACCTGGTCACCAGCCGGGTGCTCACCGAGGACGCCCGCGCGGTGGTCGTCGGCTCCGGGCACCCCCTGGCCGGCCGGGCGTCGGTCTCCATCGAGGAGCTCGCCGACTACGACGCCTTCGCCCCGCCCGGCGACTTCCCCGCGTACGTGTGGGACGACGTCGTACCGGCGCGCACACCTGCCGGGCGGCCCATCCGCCGGGTGCGCCGGGTGCGCACCGTCCCGGAGATGATGCGCACGGTCGCCGCCGGCGACGCCGTGCACATCTCGCTGGTCTCCCTCGCCGACCTCGCGCCGCCCGGCATCGAGGTGGTGCCGATCCACGACCTGCCGCCCGCCCCGGTCACCCTGGCGTGGGTCCGCGGCGCCGAGGTCCACGACCACGTGCGGGAGTTCATCACCACGGCCGAGGCGGAGGCCTCCCGGTGACCGTGACCGCCACCCGGACACCCGGCGCCCGGACGCCCGGCGCCCGCACGCCCGTCGTCCTGCTGCACGCGCTCTCCCTGCACGCCTCGATGTGGGCGGCCCAGGAGCGCGCCCTGCGCGCCCTGGGGCGAACCGTCCTGGCCGTCGACCAGCGCGGTTTCGGATCGGCCCCGCTCGGCGACGCCCCGCCCTCGCTCGACGTGGTCGCCGACGACCTGGCCCGCACGCTCGACGGGCACGGCCTGGACCGGGTCGTCCTGGCCGGATCGTCCATGGGCGGCTACACGGCGATGGCGTTCCTGCGCCGCCACCCCGACCGGGTCGCCGGGCTCGCCCTGCTCTCCGCCCGCGCCACCGCCGACGGCCCCGAGGACGCCGCCCAGCGGCTCCGCTTCGCGGAACTGGTCCAGGACCCGGCCCACCGGCCCGTGCTGGTGGAGCGGGTCACCCCGCTGCTGCTCGCCGACTCCACCTGCGCCGAGCGCCCCGACCTGCTCGCCCGGGTCCTCGCCGACGCGCGCGCCGCCGACCCCGCCGCGCTGGCCTGGGCCCAGCGGGCGATCGCGGCCCGCCCCGACTCCACCGACGTCCTGCGGGCGGCCCGGGTGCCCGCCCTGGTGATCGCCGGCGCGCAGGACGCCCTGGTCGCCCCGGAGGAGTCCCGGTACGTCGCGGACGCGCTGCCGCAGGGGCGCCTGATCACCCTCACCCGCACGGGCCACCTCCAGCCCCTGGAGGCCCCCGAGGCGGTCACCGACGCCCTCCGCGGCCTGCTGGCCGAGGTCGACGCCACGGCGGACGCCCGGAGCGGGGCCCGGGCATGCTGACCGAGGACCACGAGGCCTGGGGCCACACCTCCTCGACCGGCCTCGGCTTCACCCACCACACCATCGTCGACGCCCACTTCCGCGCCTGCGAGGAGACCTATCTGGACCTGCTCGGCCGGGCCGGCCTGTGCCCCGGACAGCACGTCCTCGACGCGGGCTGCGGCCCCGGCGACTTCCTGCCGCACCTGGCCGCGCTGGTCGGCGCCGGCGGCCGGATCACGGCCGTCGACCTGGCCGAGGAGAACGCCGCGCTCGCCGCCGAGCGCGCGGCCGCCTGGCAGCTGCCCTGCCCCACCGAGGTCCGCACGGCGGACCTGCTGGACCTGCCCTTCCCGGACGACAGCTTCGACTCCGTCTGGTGCGCCAACACCGTCCAGTACCTCGACGACGACGAACTCGCCCGAGCGCTCGCGGAGTCGATCCGGGTCGTCCGCCCCGGCGGCACCGTCGCGGTCAAGGACCTGGACGCCCACCTGATCACCGCCCGGCCCGCCGACCCCTACCTGTTCACCGACTTCTTCCGCGCCGCGGGCGCGCGCCCCGGCTACGCCCGGCAACTCCTGCGCACCCGCGAGCTCCAGCGGCACCTCAGGCGCGCCGGGCTCACCGGGGTGCGCGGGCGGACCGTCCTGATCGAGCACCACGCCCCGCTGGCCCCCGCCGCCCGGGACTTCTACAAGGCCGCGTGCGCGCAACTGGCCGGGCAGGCCCTGGCCCTCGGCCTCGACGACGGGTGGCGGCGGTTCGCCGACCCGGCCGATCCCGCCCACCCGCTGGACGACCCCGACGGCTACGTCAGCGAGGGCAACGTGCTCGCCGTCGGCACCGTGCCCGGCCCTTCCCACTGACCGCGGAACCGCCGCCCAGGCAACGACGAGGAGCCCGTAGCACCATGCCAGCGACCACCACCGCCCCCTGCCCGCCGGCCCCCGGCCGGGTACCCGTCCTGGGCCACGTGCCCGCACTGCTGCGCCGGCCGCTGTCCTTCTTCGAGTCCACCAGGACCGGGGACCCGCTGGTGCGGGTCGGGTTCGGGCCCGTCGGCCTGTACCTGGCCAACGACCCGGCCCTGGTGCACCGCATCCAGGTCGACACCGAGGCCTTCGAACGCGGCCGCTTCTTCGACGTCCTGGCCGGGCACTTCGGGAACCCGCCGATCGCCTCCGACGGCGCGGGCCACCGGCACCAGCGGCGCACCCTCCAGCCCGCGTTCAGCCGCACCAGCGTGCGCGACCACACCCGGGCCGTCGTCGAGGAGGCGCAGCGGCGCTTCGGCGCCTGGCGGCCCGGCACGCCGGTACGGGCGGACGAGGAGATCTCCGACTTCGTCGCCGCAGTGGTGCTGCGCTCCCTGTTCGGCGCGGACCTCGCCTCGGCCGTGGTGCGCGACATCCGGCACACCCTCAGCCTGATCTCGGGCAAGCTGCTCGCCGGGACGGTCTTCCCCGAGGCCCTGACGACCCTGCCCACCCCCGCCAACCGGCGCTTCCAGGCCGCCATGGGCCGCTTCCACGCCGTCATCGACGCGCTGATCCGGGACCGGCGGGCCACCCCCGGCCAGGTGCCCGACGTGCTCGACATCCTGCTGAAGGCGACCCACCCGGACACCGGCCGCCCCTTCACCGACCACGAGATCCGCGGCGAGGCCCTGATCCTGGTCTTCGCCGGGCTGGAGACCACCAGCACCACGCTGACCTGGGCGGTCTTCGAGACGGCCGTCCGGCCCGAGGTCCAGCAGCGGCTGCACGACGAGGCCGCCCGCGTCCTGGACGGGCGGCCGCTCGACTACGACCGGGTCAGGGAGCTCTCGTACACCCGCAAGGTCGTGGACGAGACGCTGCGGCTGCACGCGCCGATGCTCTCCACCCGGCGCGCCCGGCACGACGTCGTCCTCGCCGGAACCCTCGTCCCGGCCGGCGCGGAGGTCGGCTACAGCCCGCGCGCCGTGCACCGCAACCCGGCCGTCTACCCGGACCCGCACCGCTTCGACCCGGAGCGCGCCTCGGCCGACCCCGAGCAGGCCCCGCCGCCCGGCGCCTACGTCCCCTGGGGCGTCGGAGCGCACCGCTGCATCGGGGAGCACCTCGCCGCGACCACGATGACCGTCGCCCTGGCCACCCTCGCCGCCCACTGGCAGCTGCGCATCGCGCCGGGCGCCCGGATCCGGATGGCGACGAGCTCCCTGCCGTACCCGCGCAGCCTCCCCCTGGTGGTGCGCCCGCGCGGCCTCGGCGGTGCCGAGTGAACCCGGAACGACCCTCGCAACCGAAGGAGCCCGCCGTGGCATCGGTGACACCGCCCCAATCGTCTCTCGACACCGGGGACCTGACGATCACCCGGCTGCTGCGCCGCAACGCCCGCGCCTTCCCCGGCCGTCCCGCGCTCACCGGTGGCATCGGCCCCGACGCCACCACCCGGACCTGGTCGCAGCTGCGCGCCGAGACCGCCGCGCTCGCCCACGGCCTGGCCGGGCTCGGCCTGTCCCGCGGCGAGCGGGTGCTGATCGCGATGTCCAAGCGGCCCGAGCACTGGATCACCGACCTCGCCGCCGTCCACCTCGGCGCGCTGGCCTGCACCCCCTACGACACGCTGAGCACCGAACAGCTGCGCTTCGTGGCCCGGCACAGCGCGGCCACGGTGGTGGTCCTGGAGGGCCCGGAGCAACTGAGGCGCTGGCAGCCGGTGCTGACGGAGATGCAGGGGTTGCGCGCGGTCGTGCTGGTGGAGCCGGCGGCCGTCCCCGCGGGTGACCCGCGGTACGTCACGTACGCCGAGCTGACCCGCGAACTGCCCGACGAGCGCGCCTTCGACGAGCTGACCGACACCGCGACGCCCGACACGCCCCTGACCGTCGTCTACACCTCGGGCACCACCGGCGACCCCAAGGGCGTGGTGCTCTCGCACCGCAACGTCATCCACGAGTCGATGATGCAGGACCGCCTCGTCCCCGTGCCCGCGCACCCGCGCACGATCGCCCACCTGCCGCTGGCGCACATCGCCGAGCGGGTGCTGGGCATCTACATGCCGATCTGCAACGCGGGCCACGTCACCATCTGCGACGACCCGGCCCAACTGGCCTCCGCCCTGCGGGCGGTGCGCCCGCACGCGCTCTTCGGCGTGCCGCGGGTGTGGGAGAAGCTGGCGGTCGCGGCGCGCGCCCGGCTCGCGGCGCTGCCGCCCGAGGAGGCCGCGGCCGTCGACGAGGCGCGGGAGACCGCCGTCGAGGTGTACCGGCTGCGGTCGGCCGGGCGGTCGGTCCCGAACGAACTTGCTTCCCAGTATGAAAAGTTGGACGATGTCGTGCTGCAGCCGCTGCGAGCCGCCATCGGGCTCGACGACTGTCACCGCGCCCTCAGCGGCGCGGCGCCCATTCCCACCGCCGTGCTCGAGTTCCTGGCCGGGCTCGGGCTCTCCGTCTACGAGGTGTGGGGGCTCAGCGAAACCACTGGGGCCGCCACCGTCAGTACGCCGGAGGTCTTCGCGCTCGGCGCGGTCGGCCGTCCGGGGCCCGGTATCGAGATCCGGACCGGTGCCGACGGCGAACTGTTCCTGCGCGGCCCCGTGGTGTGCGCGGGCTACCTGCGCGCCGACGGTGGGCTCGACCCCGCCACCGACGCCGACGGCTGGCTGCCCACGGGCGACGTCGGCGCCGTGGACGACCGCGGCCTGGTCACCATCACCGATCGCAAGAAGGAGCTGATCATCACCGCAGGGGGCAAGAACATCGCCCCGACCAGACTGGAATCCCTGCTGCGCGCCCACCCGTTGATCGGCCAGGCCGCCGCCATCGGCGACCGCCGACGGTACGTCACCGCGCTGCTCGTCCTGGACGAGGACGCCCTGCCCACCTGGGCGCGGGCCAACGGGGTCGACGCGGCGGGGCTGGCCGACCCGGCCCGCCACCCGGCCGTCCGGGCCGCCCTCGACCAGGCCGTCGCCGAAGCCAACGCCCTCCTCGCCCGGGTCGAACAGATCAAGAAGTACCGCCTGCTGCCCGGCCCGTGGACGCCGGAGAGCGGTGAGCTGACGCCGAAGCTCAGCCTGCGCCGGACGGCGATAGCCGAGCTGCACGCGGACGCCATCGAGTCGATGTACGGCGCGGACTGACCCGGCTCCGCCGCCAGACCGGCCGAGCACGCGACCGGCCGAGCACCCGAGCACCTGACCACCCGTCCGACCCCGACCCTTCCTTCCCCGCGTCCCAGAACCCCGACTCTCGATAAGGAGCCACCCCTGTGTCCGACGGGATCCGTCCCCACAACAGGGTCGCCCTACTCGCCGTGACCTGCATCGGGCAGTTCATGGTCCTCCTCAACAACACCATCACCAGCGCGGCGCTGCCGGACATGCAGAAGCGCCTGGACACGACCCTGACCGGGCTGCAGTGGATCGTGAACGCCTATGTGCTCGCGGTGGCGATGCTGCTGCTGGCCGGCGGCGTCTTCGCGGACCGCTTCGGCGGCAAGCGCATCTTCCTGGGCGGCATGGCGGTGTTCACGCTCGCCTCGCTGGCGTGCTGCCTGTCCGCCTCGGTCGGCTGGCTGCTGGCCGCCCGCATCCTGCAAGGCATCGGGGCCGCGGCGCTCAGCCCCGCCAGCCTCGCGCTGCTCGCCTCCGGCTACCCCGCACCGGGGGACCGGGTGAAGGCGATCGGCCAGTGGGCCACGTTCAGCGGGATCGGCCTCGCGGTCGGGCCCGCGGCCGGCGGCCTGCTGGTCCAGGCCTTCGACTGGCGTGCCATCTTCCTGATCAACATTCCCATCGGCGTGGTGACGCTGATCGTGGGAGCGCGCATCCTGCCGGACCGGCGCAACCCCGAAGCGCCCCCGCTCGACGTGCCCGGCCAGGTGCTGGCGCTCCTGGTCGTCGGCACGCTGGCCTTCGGACTCACCGAGGCCGGTGACAAGGGCTGGACGGCGCCGCTGATCCTGTCCTGCTTCGCCGCGTCGGTCGTCCTGCTGGTGCTGTTCCTGGTCGTCGAGGCCCGGTCGGCCAGGCCGATGCTGCCGCTGCGCCTGTTCCGGCTGCGGCTGTTCACCGTCTCCAACGCGGCGATGATCGTGGTCGGCTTCGGTCTGATGGGCTCGGGTTTCTTCTTCACCCAGTTCTTCGCCACCGTGCAGGGCCACTCGGTGCTGCGCTCGGCGATGGAGACGCTGCCGTGCACGCTCGCGATGGTGGTGTGCAGCCCGTACGCCGCCCGGATCGCCGCGCGGTTCGGCTTCCGCAGCGTCGTCACCGTGGGCCTGGTCCTGGCCGGGGCCGGGCTGGTGACGATGGCCGCCGTGCACACGGACACGCCGTACCTGAACGTGTGGTGGCGCCTGGCGGTCACCGGTGTCGGCTTCGGCCTCACCATGTCCCCGCTGACCGGGGCGGCCATCTCCTCGGTCAGTGTCCAGGAGGGCGGCCTCGCCTCGGGGATCAGCAGCACCACGCGGCAGATCGGCGCGGTCTTCGGGGTCGCGGTGCTCGGCGCCATCGTGCGCACGCGCCAGGAGCACGGCGCCTCCTACAGCAGCGGTCTGAACACCGCGTTCCTCACCGCCGGGGTCGTCACCCTGGTGAGCGCCGTGTTCACCGGCCTGTGGCTGGTGCGGCAGCAGGCCCCCGCGGCCGTCGCCCCGCAGACCGTCCCGACGGCCGCTCCCCGGCCCGAGGGCGAGCCGGTCCTGACCGACCGGTCCTGACAAAGCAGGAGGGTGGCCGCCCCGTCCGGGGCGGCCACCCTCGCACGACCCGAGGCCCCACCCTCGTACGTACAGGAGAAGGAGATCATGCACCTTCCGACGCTTCCGTCCTCGCCGGGCCTCACCGTGGCCCTGGCGGTCCGCAAGGACATCCACCGCTACGGGCTCGAAGGGATGCTGCACTCCCTGGAGTCGATCGCGAGCATCTTCAGCTACCCGACCGTCGCCGACGCCGCGGAGGCGGCGCCGAAGCTGTCGCCGGACCTCCTGCTCACCTCCGCCGCCGAGCTGGCGGAGGCCCCGGACGCGGCGCCGGCCCGGCGGCTGCGCGACCACGACGTGCGGCTGGTGGTCCTGGTCGGCCCCGAGGAACGGATGACCCCGGCCTGGGCCCCGCACGTGCACGGCTTCGTGGACCGGTCGGCCCTCCACCTCAGCCTGCTGCGGGAGGCGGTCGCCGACGTGTCCGCCGGGCGCTTCCACGTGTCGGCGAGCCTGGCGCGGCGCCTGCTGGTGCCCGCCGACCCCGGCCCCGCGGTCGCGCTGACGGCGCGGGAGACCCAGGTCCTGGAACTGGTCGCGGGCGGCCTGAGCAACAAGCAGGCCGCCCGCGCACTGGGCATCTCGGAGAACGGCGTCAAGCGGCTGATGGGGAACATCCTCGCCAAGCTCAACAGCCCCAACCGCACCCTCGCCGTGGTCAGGGCGATGGAACTCGGCCTGCTGGCGAAGCCAGCAGCAGCGTGACCAGCTCGCGCTTGAGGACCTTGCCGCTGGGGCCGAGCGGCATTCGCTCGACGAACTCCACCCGGCGCGGCCGCTTGTAGCCGGTCAACTCCCGGCGGGCCAACTCATCCAGTCCGTCGACGAGTTCGGGGTCGGTGCCGAAGCCGTCCCGGCGCACCACGACGGCGCAGACCTGCTCGCCGCGGGCCGGATCGGGGACACCCACCACCGCGATCTGCTCGACGCCCGGGTGGCGCAGCAGCACGTCCTCGACCTCGCGCGGGTAGACGTTGTAGCCGCCCTGGATGATCACGTCCTTCTTCCGGTCCACCAGCGTGAGGTAGCCGTCCGGCGCCAGGCGCCCGAGGTCCCCGGACCGGAACCAGCCGTCCACCAGCACCTCGGCGGTGGCCTTCGGCAGGCCGAGGTACCCGGCCATCACGTTGTGGCCCCGGACGACGACCTCGCCCACCTCGCCCACGGGCAGCAGTTCGACGCGGCCCTCCAGGTCGGCGCGGGCGACGGCCACCTCCACACCGGTGACCGGCAGCCCGACGGTGCCGGGCCGCGGCGGCGTCCCCGGGTGGTTGTACGAGACGCAGGGCGAGGTCTCGGTCAGGCCGTACCCCTCGTACACCTCGCAGCCGAGGACGGTCCGCACCTGGTTGAGGACGGGCACGGCCAGGGCGGATCCGCCGCTGTAGGCGCGCCGCAGCCGGTGCGCGGGCGCGCCCGCGGCCACCGCCTCCAGCAGCGCGTGGTACATGGTCGGCACGCCCATGAAGACGGTGCAGCCGTGGCGCGCCATCTCCTGGAGGGCCTGCTCGGCGGCGAACCGGGGCGCCAGGACGAGGGTGGCGCCGGCCAGGAAGCAGGTGCCCATGACGCAGACCTGCCCGAAGGTGTGCGACAGCGGCAGGCACCCGTAGAGCACGTCGTCGTCCTGGACCCCGAACGGGGAGACGGCGGTCACCTCGATGTTGGTGACGACGTTGCGGTGGGTGAGCATCGCGCCCTTGGGGCGGCCCGTGGTGCCCGAGGTGTAGAGGATCGCCGCCAGGTCGTCCGGGGCGACCGCCACGTGCCCGTCGACCGGCTGCCCCGGGTGGGGGGCGTCCAGGTCGATCCCGCCGGAGCGGTCGTCCGCCACGGTGAACAGCGCGATCCCGGCGGCCGAGGCGGCCGGCCCGCCCTGCCCGACGACGGTGCCCTCGCAGACCAGGGCGCGCGCGTCGCAGTCCTTGAGGACGAACTCCACCTCGGCGGTGCGGGACTGCGCGTTCATCGGCACCACGACCGCGCCCAGGGCCAGGACCCCGTAGTACGCGGCCGGGAAGCGGGGGGAGTTGGGCAGGAGCAGGACCACCCGGTCGCCGGGGCCGACGCCGTGGTGGCGCAGCACCGCGGCGTACTGGCGGGCCCGGTCCCACAGCTGCCCGTAGGTGACGACGGTGTCGTCCTGGACCAGGGCCGGACGGTCCGGCCGCCGTGCCGCCGTATCGGCGAGCACGGCGGCCAGGGAGCGGGTCACACAAGCTCCTTCGCGGTGGTGTGCCCGGCCGCGCGGTCGGAGGCGGTGGCGATCCCCAGCTCCTGCCAGATGCCCGCCAGGGCCTCGGCGAACTTCTCCACGTCGGCCTCCGTGTGGGTCGCCGACGGGGCGATCCGCAGGAGCTCCTCGCCGGCCCGGACGCTGGGGGCGTTGATGGCCTGGACGTACAGCTTGTGCCGGTCCAGGAGGAGCGCCGAGGCCTCCTTGCACAGGGCGTCGTCGCCGACCAGCGCCGAGACGATGTGCGAGTCGGGCGACAGGAACGGCACGTCGGCCTCCTGGAGCAGCCGGTGCAGCAACTGGGCGTTGCGGGCCAGGCTCTCCCGCTCGGCGTCGGAGCCGCGCAGGTGGCGCACGGCGGCCAGGGCGCCGGCCGCGGTCGCGGGCGGCAGCGAGGTGGTGAAGACGAACGCCCGCGACATCGTGCGCACCGCGTCGACCAGGTCCTGCGGCCCGGCGATGTAACCGCCGGCGGTGCCGAGGCCCTTGGCGAGGGTGCCCATGATGACGTCGAACCGGTGGGCGATGCCCTCGCGGGCGGCGATGCCCGCGCCCTCGGGGCCGTACATGCCGATGGCGTGCACCTCGTCGAGGAAGGTGGTCGCGCCGTACTGCTCGGCCAGGTCGGCGATCTCGGCGAGCGGCGCCACGTCACCGGACATGGAGTACACCGACTCCAGCACGATCAGCTTGGGCGCCTCCGGGTCGGTCGCCGCGAGGAGTTCGGCCAGGTGCGCGACGTCGTTGTGGCGGAAGATGCGCTTCTGGGCGCCGCTGCGCCGCAGGCCGTCGATCATCGACGCGTGGTTCAGCTCGTCGGAGAAGACGACGGTGCCCTTGGGGTTGCCCGCGATCACCGCGAGCGCGCCGTCGTTGGCGGTGTAGCCGGAGGCGAAGAGCAGCGCCGCGTCCTTGCGGTGCCAGTCCGCGAGTTCGCGCTCCAGCTCCACGTGGCGGTGGTTGGTGCCGCCGATGTTGCGGGAGCCGCCGGAGCCGGCGCCGAACCGGGCCACGGCGTCGTGGACGGCGGCCAGGACGGAGGGGTGCTGTCCCATCCCGAGGTAGTCGTTGCTGCACCAGACGGTGATCTCGTTCTCCTCGTCCGCGGTGCGGGCGATCGCGCTGGGGAAGTTGCCGGCGCGGCGGCCGATCTCCAGGAAGGTGCGGGTGCGGCGCTGCTCCTCGGTGAGCTGCTGGGTGAAGTAGTCGAGGTGCCGGGGCATGGGAGTTCCTCTCGTTCGACACGACGTGAAAGTGGCTTGATCAGTACGGGGCTTGATCAGTACGGGGCTTGATCAGTAAGGGAGTTGACCGGTACGCGAGTTGACCGGTACGGGAGTCGGGCCGGCGCGGTGCCTCAGGCGGTGGCGGCGGCGCTGTACTCGCGCAGCCGCGCCTTGTCGGGCTTGCCGGTCGGGTTCATGGGGAGTTCGTCGAGCACCAGGACCAGCTCGGGGGCCAGGGCCGGGGAGAGGTCGGCGCTGATGTGCTTGCGCACCGCCTCGGGGTCGACGAGCGTGCCGGGGCGGCAGGTCAGGGCGGCGTGGAGGTGCTCGGTGCCGTCGGCGTCGCGCACCCCGTAGACGGCCGCGAGGGCGACGCCGGGGACGGTCAGCAACTCGCGTTCGACCACGGCCGGGTAGATCTTCACCCCGTCGACCTTGACCACGTCGGAGACCCGGTCGAGCAGGTGGAGGTGGCCGCGGTCGTCGCGGTAGCCGATGTCGCCGGTGCGGTACCAGCCGTCGCGCAGCACGCCGGCGTCCAGGGCCGGGTCGAGGTAGCCGTCCATGAGCTGCGGGGAGCGCATCCGGATCTCGCCGACCTGGCCGTCGGCCAGCCGCACCCCGGTGTCCGGGTCCCACACCTCCAGCTCGACCTCGGGGAAGACCCGGCCGACCGTGGCGGCCAGGCCGGCGTCGGCGTGCCCGGCCGGGTCGAGGTAGCTGATCCGGCCGCTCTCCGTGGTGCCGTAGAGCTGGAGCAGGATCGGGCCGAACACCTCGTGCGCGGCGGCGAGGCGGCTGGGCGCCGCCGACGTCCCGCTGTAGCTCAGGCTCCGCAGGCCGGCCAGTCCGGCCGACCAGGCGTCGCGGTGGCCCAGGTCGTCGATGTGGTCGAGCAGCCGGTACAGCTGGGTGGTGGCCATGAAGGTGCGGGTGACGCGGTGCTCGACGACGGCGCGCACCACCTGCCGCGCGTCGAACTCCGGCAGCAGCACGACGCTGCCGCCCACCGCCAGGGCGCCGTCGACCAGGAGCCCGGCGCTGTGGCTCAGCGGGGTGCTGAACAGCGCCGTGATCTCGGGGGCCTCCGCGGGGGTGTCGACCGCGATCCGCACGGTGCCCTCCCAGGACCGCAGCGACTTGCGGATCCCCTTGGGGCGACCGGTGCTGCCGCTGGTGAACATGATGACCGCCAGGTCGTCGGGCTCCCCGCACGCCGGGGCGACGGGCCCGGGGTCGTCGGTGGGCGCCGTCCCGGCGGACCCGTCCTGTCCGGGGCCGACCAGGACCGCCCCGGAGCGCTCGGCCAGTTCGGCGGCCCGCGCCGCGCTGGTCCGGTCGGCGTACAGCACGCTCGCCCCGGTGTCCCGCACGATGCCGAGCTGGTCGGTGAGCGGCAGCATGGCCGTGCTGGTGCCCGGGTTGGTGGAGCGCAGGTAGCAGACCGCGGCGCCGGCCAGGTGGGCGGCGTGCCGCACGCCGAGCATGTCCGGGCTGTTGGGCGCGGTGAGCACGGCGACCACGGTGCCGCGCCCGACGCCGTTCGCCCGCAGGGTGCGGTAGGTGCCGGTGACGGCCCGCAGGTAGTCCGCCGCGGTCAGCTCCGTACCCGGGTAGCGCAGCACCACCTTGCCGGGGTGCGCCGCCAGCGCCTCCAGTACCTCGGGCACGTAGCCGCCCGCGTCCGACCACCAGGCCCCGCCCGCAGTCACCATGCCGCCCTCTCCTCACCGCCCCGCCGAACCCGGCGGTCAGCCGTTGACCTGACACCTGGAGTCTTCTGGTCGCCGACGGCGCGGAACAGGCGTGTTCGGGCAGGTCGGTGGTGCGCCCGGGCGGGCTGTACTACGGGGGTACCCGAACGGGTAGGCCACCCGGTGGCGGCGGCCGCGCTGCCCGTCGGGAGCTCCCCGGGAGGGCGGGAGTGGGCGAATGTGAACAGTATGTGCTGTCGCTCACGGAGGGGGGAGCGGCGCAGAACCGCTGACCTGCAACGATCTGGTGGGCTGATGGATCGATTCGGGAATCGTGCTTGATCGCCGCTCCCGGACGGCGCAGGATCAATCCCGGCAAGGCACCGAGCTGTGCCGTGACACGGGGGATTGAGCGAGCCGTATCTCCTCGGCTCCGAGCGACTTTCACTCACTTTCCTGACGGGATTTCCGACGGGCGGCTTCGGGCCGCTCCTTCCCATGTCACGACCGCGCCGGTTTTTCCCACTACACCGATGTTGCGGGGGAAGTGTGTTGCAACAGCCTTACTCATATCGGTACAGAGCCCTGGTGGAGCCCGACTGGCGGAGGATCCCCGGTTGGCGCGAGGTGACCGAGCAGGAGTGGCACGATCCGCAGTGGCAGCGTGTGCACTGCGTGAAGAACGTCCGCCAGCTCCGGGCGGCCTACGGCGACCTGCTGTCCGAGGAGTTCTACCTCGACGTGGAGCGCGACCAGGCGGAGCGGGCGACCATGTCGCTGCTGCTGCCGCCGTACGTGCTCAGCATGATGGTGCCGCACGCCGAACCGGACGCCGAGAGCATGTACGCGGACCCGGTGCGCCGGCACATGCTGCCGGTGTTCTCCGACCGGGACCCGGAGTGGCCCTCGCACCCCTACGCCTCGCGGGACTCGCTGCACGAGGCGGAGATGTGGGTGGTCGAGGGCCTGACCCACCGTTACCCGACCAAGGTGCTGGCCGAGTTGGTCTCCACCTGCCCCCAGTACTGCGGGCACTGCACCCGGATGGACCTGGTCGGCAACTCGACGCCGCAGATCCTCAAGTTGAAGTTCACGGTCAAGCAGGCCGACCGCCACGACGCCATGCTGGACTACCTGCGCCGGACGCCTTCCGTCCGCGACGTGGTGGTCTCCGGCGGCGACGTGGCCAACGTGCCGTGGCCCCGGCTGGAGTCCTTCGTCTCGGCGCTGCTGGAGCTGGACCACATCCGGGACATCCGGCTGGCCTCCAAGGCGCTGATGGACCTGCCGCAGCACTGGCTCAGCGACGACGCCCAGCGCACCATGGGCCGGCTGGCCGCCACCGCGCGCGAGCGCGGCGTCAGCCTGGCCGTGCACACCCACACCAACTCCGCGCAGCAGGTGACCCCGCTGAACGCGCGGGCCGCCCGGAGCATGCTCGACCTCGGCGTGCGCGACGTGCGCAACCAGGGCGTCATGCTGCGCGGGGTCAACGACACCCCCGAGTCGCTGCTCGACCTGTGCTTCGCGCTGCTCGACGGCGCCGGGGTGATGCCGTACTACTTCTACCTCTGCGACATGATCCCGAACGCCGAGCACTGGCGCCTCGCCCTGTGGGAGACCCAGGCGTTGCAGCAGGCGGTCATGGGGTACCTGCCGGGCTTCGCCACGCCCCGGCTGGTCTGCGACGTGCCGTTCGTCGGCAAGCGCTGGGTGCACCAGACCGAGCACTACGACCGTGAGCGCGGCATCTCGTACTGGTCCAAGAACTACGTCACCTCTCTGGAGCAGGACGACCCGTACGCGCTCGCCAAGTCGTACGAGTACTACGACCCGATCCAGACCCTCGGCGAGGCGGGGCGCGAGTGGTGGCGCTCCCACGTCGCAGTGTCGGAAACCGTCCCGAGCACCAGGAGCTCCCATGAGTGACCTCAGCCCCATCGCGCCGCTCCCGGTGCGGCAGAAGTTCCTGGTCGATCCCGACCTGGGGGCCGGCAACTTCCTGGAGTACGCCCTCAAGTACAACCCGAACACCGACGTGCCGCTGGTCTACAGCCACCGGACGGACGAGCGCGGGCAGGTCGCGCTGCGCGGGTACAGCCTGAACGAGCTGGCGGCCATCCGCGACCAGTACGCCCGCTGGTACTGGGCGAACGGCGTGCGCCCCGGCGAGCCGGTCGCGCTCTACATCGCCGAGGGCCTCCAGCCGATCCTGCACTTCCTGGCGCTCACCGCGCTCGGCGCCGTCCCGGCGCTGGTCAACGACGCGATGCCGATCGCGACGGCCAAGCGCTACCTGGACCACGTCGGCGTGGTCGGCCTGGTCGCGGACGACCCGCGGCTGATCTCGGCGGCCTACAAGCCCGGCCAGCCGCGGCCCCGGTTCATCGTGCCGTCCGCGGAGATCCGCGCGCACGACCCCGAGTCGGGCACGCTGCCGGACGTCTACCCGTTCCGGCACACCGCCGAGGACGTGGTGGGGCTGATCCACTCCTCCGGCACCACCGGCACCCCCAAGTCCACCATGGTGGCCCACCGCCAGTTCTGGGTCGGCAAGGAGACGCGCATGGTGCGCTTCCCGGCCGAGCCGTACGACCGGCTGCTGTCGCTGATGCCGCACACCCACGCCGGCGGTCTCAGCTACCTGCTCACCACGATCCTGCTGGGCCTGCCCACCCTGACCATGGGCGACTGGCGGCGCACCGCGGTGGAGCCGGTGATGAAGGCCTTCCAGCCCACCATGGTCGCCTCGTTCGCCCGCACCTTCGTCGAACTCGCCACCGGCGAGGCCCCGGTGGAGGCCGCCGCCAAGGTGCACACCTGGTTCAACACCGGCGACTCGGCGCACTTCGGCCACATCCGCCGGCTGGTGCGGCTCGGTGAGCGCCCCTCCGGCCTGATCCAGCCCTGGCTGCTCCCCGAGGGCGCCGCCGGCCAGGCGGTGCTGCCCGGCTCCCGGTTCGTCGACGGCCTGGGCTCCTCCGAGATGGGCATGGCGCTGTTCGGCCAGGTCACCACCCCGGAGACGCCCCGCGACGACCGCTGCGTCGGCCTGCCGGTCGAGGTGGTCGAGCACGCCGCCGTCCTGGACGACGACGGCAACGAGGTGCCGGACGGCACGGTCGGCTACCTCGCGGTCAAGACCCCGTCCCGCACTCCCGGTTACTGGAACGACCCGGAGCTGACCAGCAGCTTCGAGCTGGCCGGCTACTGGCTGACCGGCGACATCGCCCGCCGCACCGAGGACGGCCGGTTCTACCACCTGGACCGCACGGTCGACGTGATCAACACCGCCGCGGGCCCGGTCTACAGCCTCCCGCTGGAGGAGGTGCTGATCGCCGACTGCGAGGACCTGGTGATGGACTGTTCGGTCATCGGCGTGCCCGGCGCGCTCGGTGACGGCCAGCAGCCGATCGCCGTGGTCCGGCTCCAGCAGGGCGCGCTCGGCACCGACCCGGCCAAGATCCTCGACGCGGCGAACAAGGCCATGGCGGCGGCCGGCCTGGCCGAGCTGGCCGCGGTCTTCGTGGCCGAGCAGGAGGGCGACTTCCCGACCGGCCCCACCGGCAAGGTGCTCAAGCGCGAGCTGCGCACCCGCTACGCCACCGCGCTGACGGCCGATGCCGCCCAGCAGTAGTCCGGCTCCACCTCCACTCCTTCACGGCTACCAGGAAGAGCTATGTCAGGAGAGAAGCAGACACGTGTGATCGGCGTCATCGGCGCCGGTCCCCGGGGGCTCTCCGTCGTGGAACGGTTAACCGTCAACGCGACGGAGGGCGGCCACCCGGTCGTGATCCACGTGGTGGATCCGTTCGTCGGCAGCGGCGGTCGGGTCTGGGACATCACGCAGCCGACCGAACTGCTGATGAACACGGTGGCGTCGCAGGTCACCATGTTCACCGACCCGAGCGTCACCTGCGAAGGCCCGATACGTCCGGGACCGAGCCTGTACGAGTGGGCGAAGCTGGACATCGAGCTGGAGCCCCTCGAGTACCCGGGGTGGGTGAGCGAGGAGGCCGCGGCGCTCGGCCCGGACTCCTACCCCTCCCGGGCCTTCTACGGCCACTACCTGGTCTGGGTGCTCGACCGCCTGATCAGCACGGCCCCCGACCACGTCTCGATCCGGCTGCACCGCAACACCGCGGTCAGCCTGACCGAGGCCGAGGACGGTTCGCAGATCGTCACCCTGGACGACGGCAGCGGACTGCTGCTGGACAGCGTCGTCCTGGCCCAGGGGCACCTGGACATGCCGCCGAGCGCCGGCGAACTGGGCCTGGAGGGCTACGCCCGGGCCCAGGGCCTCGGCTACCTGCCGCCGACCAACCCGGCCGAGGCGGACCTGGACTTCGTCGCCCCCGGCCAGCCGGTCGCGCTGCGGGGGCTGGGGCTCAACTTCTTCGACTACCTGACGCTGCTGACCGCCGGCCGCGGCGGCACCTTCGTCCGGGAGGGCGAGCGGCTGCGCTACCGCCCGTCCGGCCGGGAGCCGTTGATGTACGCCGGCTCCCGGCGCGGCATCCCGTACCACGCGCGCGGCGAGAACCAGAAGGGCGCCTTCGGCCGCCACTGGCCGGGCTCCCGCACCATGGAACGGATCAACGTGCTGCGCGAGCAGCGCCGGCTGGGCGCGGAGGTCGAGTTCACCCGGCACATCTGGCCGCTGGTCGACCGCGAGGTCACCGGGGTCTACTACCACGCGCTGATCTCCGAGCGGCGCGGCGGCGAGCAGGCCGACGCCTTCCTGCGGGAGTACGGCGACCGGCCGCCGGGCGCGGACGACGAGGAGCTGCTCGGCAGGTTCGGCCTCGGGCCGGCCGACCGCTGGGACTGGGACGCGATCGCCCGGCCGTACGGGGAGCGCAAGTTCCTCGGCCGGGTCGAGTTCCAGGACTGGCTGCTCGGCCACCTGCGGCAGGACCTGGTGGAGGCCCGGCGCGGCAACGTCGGCGGGGCGCTGAAAGCGGCCCTGGACGTCATGCGCGACCTGCGCAACGAGGTCCGCCTGCTGGTCGACCACGCCGGGATCACCGGCGAGTCCTACCGCGACGAGCTGCAGTCCTGGTACACCCCGCTCAACGCCTACGTCTCGATCGGTCCGCCGCCCAGACGGATCGAGGAGCTGATCGCCCTGGTCGAGGCGGGCGTGGTGACCATGCTCGCCCCCGGCATGCGGGTCACGCCCGCACCGGCGGGGGCCGGGTTCACCGTCGACTCCACGTCCGTCCCGGGCGGGGAGGTCGAGGTGACCGCGCTGATCGAGGCGCGGCTGCCCGAGGTGGACATCCGGACCACCGAGGACCCGCTGGTCCGCAACCTGGTGGACCGCCGGGCCTGCCGGCCGTACCTGATCCCCACCGGCACCGACGGGCACGTCGAGACCGGCGGGCTGACGGTCACCGAGCGCCCGTACCGGCTGGTCGACGCGGCGGGCCGGGTGCACCCGTACCGCTACGCCTTCGGGGTGCCGACCGAGACGGTGCACTGGGCGACCGCGGCCGGGATCCGGCCCGGGGTCGACTCGGTGATCCTCGGCGACGCCGACGCGATCGCCCGGGCCTGCCTGTCGGCCGAACCGGGCCAGCGCTCGCCGTCGGCGGCGCGGGTGCGGGTCACCCTCTGAGCGCCGGGCTCCACCGCACCACCCGGTGGCCCCGGCCGCCGGTCGTACCGAAAAGTCCCCTGAGAAAGTCCTGAGTTGAACCATCCAGAAGGAGGACCGCGCAGTGCCCGAACAGGCCGCGTCCGATTCGACCGTACGCCGACCGAGCGGCAGTGACCGCGCACCGGTGAGCGTCGACGCCGGACTGCTCTCACCGGTCTGGGCGGGCACCGACGCGCTCCGAACACTGGGCGACGAGGCATGGGTCGCCGCGATGCTGGAGACCGAGGTCGCGCTGGCCCGTGCCCAGGCGTCCCTCGGCGTGATACCCGCCGACACGGCGGGAGCGATCGCGGAGGGCGCCGCGAGAGCCCGGATCGACGTCGCCGAGCTGGCCGCCGAGGCCCGCGGCGCCGCCAACCCGGTCGTCGTCCTGGTCCGGGAACTGACGGCGGCGGTCGCCGCCGTCGACCCCGCCGCCGCCGGGTACGTGCACCTCGGCAGCACCAGCCAGGACATCCTGGACTCGGCCGCGATGCTGCTCGGCGCGAGAGTGCTGGCGGACATCCGGCAGAACCTCTCCCGGGTGGCCGCGGCGCTGGCGAAGCTCGCCGACGAGCACCGCAGCACCCCGATGGCCGCCCGCACCCTGGCCCAGCACGCCGTCCCCACCACCTTCGGGCTGAAGGCGGCCGGCTGGCTGGACTCGGTGCTGGACACCCTTGAGCGGGTCGACCGCACCGCCGCCCTGCTGCCGGCCCAACTGGGCGGCGCGGCCGGCACGATGGCGGCCTACCAGGAGTACGCCAGGGCCACCCCGGCCGACCGGCCCGGCCACGGGATCGAGCTCGCGGCGCGCTTCGCCGCCGAACTCGGCCTGCGCGAGCCGTCCGCCCCCTGGCACAGCCTGCGCGTCCCGCTGAACGACCTCGGCTGGGTGCTCAGTTCCGTCACCGGGACGCTGGGGAAGTTCGCCCTGGACGTCCAGGGGATGTCCCGCACCGAGGTCGGCGAGGTCGCCGAACCGGCCGCCGCGGGCCGCGGCGTCTCCTCGGCGATGCCCCAGAAGCGCAACCCGGTGCTGGCCACCCTCATCATGGCGGCCGCCCGTCAACTGCCCGCCCACGCGCTGATCCTGGCCCAGAGCATGGTGGCCGAGGACGAGCGGGCGCCCGGCGCCTGGCACGCCGAGTGGCAGCCGCTGCGCGAGGCGCTGCGGCTGGCCTCGGGCGCGGCGTACACGGCCGTGGAGCTCGCCGAGGGCCTGGAGGTCTTCCCGGAGCGGATGCGGGAGAACCTGGCGCTCACCGGCGGCTCGATCGTCTCCGAGCGGCTGAACGTCGCCCTCGCCCCGCTGCTGGGCAAGGCCGAGGCGAAGAAGCTGCTGGCCGAGTGCGCCCGCCGGTCCGCCTCCGGCACCGCCTCGTTCACCGAGGTGATGGAGGCCCGGGCGGACCTGGTGGCCAAGCTGCCGGCCGGCGTCACCGTCCAGGACCTGCTGGCCCCCGAGGGCTACCTGGGTGCCGCCGAACAGCTGGTGGACCGCGTGCTGCGGCGCCACCAGGAGAACCACGCGTGAAGGAGCCAGCATGAGTGACCACCTCTCCCCGGCGGTGCGCCCCCGCGGGCTGCACGGTCCGGTGGCGTTCTGGCTGATCGCCACCACCCAGTGCCTGCTGCTGTTCGCCTCCAGCGCGCCGTCCCCGCTCTACGTGGTCTACCAGGCGAAGTGGGGCTTCTCCTCGATCACCCTGACCGAGGTGTTCGCGGCCTACGCGATCGCGCTGCTGGTCGCGCTGCTCGTGGTCGGCGGACTGTCCGACTACATCGGCCGCAAGCCGGTGCTGCTCGGCGCGCTCGTCGTCGAGGTGGCCAGCATGGCGCTGTTCATCCGCGCCGACGGCGTCGCCTGGCTGATGGCCGCCCGGATCGCGCAGGGCCTGGCCACCGGCGCCGCGACCGGGGCGACCAGCGCCGCGATGCTGGACCTCGCCCCGCAGCACCGGCCCCGGCTCGGCCCGCTGGTCAACAGCGCCGCGCCGATCGTCGGCCTGGCGCTGGGCGCGCTCGGCGCGGGCCTGCTGGTCCAGTACGCGCCGCACCCGCAGACCCTGGTGTACGCCCTGCTGCTCGCGGCCTTCGTGCTCTGCGCGCTGGGCGTCCCCGCGCTCGCCGAGACCTCGCCGCGCCGGCCGGGCGCGGTGGCCTCGCTGACGCCGCGGATGGGCATCCCGCGCGCGGCCAGGCCGATGTTCCTGGTGGTGGTGCCCTGTCTGTTCGCGGTCTGGGCGCTGGGCGGCCTCTACATGTCGCTCGGCCCGTCGATCGCGGCCGGCATCCTGCACATCTCCAACCACGTCATCGGCGGCCTGGTCATCTTCGCGCTGACCGGGACGGGGGCGGTCGGCTCACTGCTGCGCCGCAACCACCCGCCGCGGCAGACCATGACCCTCGGCTTCGTGGCCTTCTTCATCGGGGTCGGCGCCACCCTGGGCGCCCTGGCCACGGCCTCCACCCCGCTGTTCTTCGTCGGCACGGTGATCGCCGGGTACGGCTTCGGGACGGGCTTCCTGAGCGCCTTCCAGACCGTCGGGCCGCTGGCCGGACCGGACGTCCGCGCCGAACTGATCGCCAGCATGTACGTCGTCTGCTACCTGGGGTTCAGCCTGCCGGCCGTCGCCGCCGGGGTGGCCGTGGGCCACATCGGGTTGAAGTCCACCGCGACGGTGTACGGCATCGCCGTGATGGTGCTCGCGGTGGCCGCCACCGCCGGTCTCCAGGTGCAGCAGCGCAAGGAGCAGCGCCGGCAGAACGACGGGAGCGAGCCGGTGCCCGTCTCCGGGTCGGCGCGCCGTTGACCGACCGTCCACGCCCCCCGCTCACGTCCAGGTTCACGTCCAGGTTCACGTCTACCCGAGGTGCTTCCCATGACTGACGACAACCGGCCGGCCGGCTACGACCCGGCCGAGGTGGACGTCCTCCGCCGGTTCCTGCTCACCGCCCGGCGCGACCCGGACGCCGTCGCCGTCGTCGACGACACGTCGACCGTGACGTACGGCGAACTGGAGCGCCGGGTACGGCGGATCGCCGCCCGGCTCGGCGCGGACCGCGGCACGGTGGCCGTGCTGACCTCCCGCTCCGCGGACACCGTGGCGGCGCTGCTCGGCGTGCTCGCGGCCGGCGGCACCTACTGCCCGATCGACCCGGCGTTCCCGCCGGAGCGCACGGCCGCGCTGCTGGCGGCCGCCGAGGTCCGCGGCGCGATCGCCGCGGACCCCGGGCGGCTGCCCGCCGGGCTGCCGGTGCTGGACCCGTCCGACGCCGCGGGCAGCGAGGAGCCCGAGGGCTTCCCGGAAGGCCGGCTGCCCGAGCCCGACCCGGCCGCCCCCGCCTACCTGCTGTTCACCTCGGGCTCCACCGGGCAGCCCAAGCCGGTGGTCACCCCGCGGCGGGCGATCGGCGCGTCGGTGGCCTCGCTGGCCACCCTGTTCGCGGTCGCCCCCGGTGACCGGGTGCTCCAGTTCGCCTCGCTCAACTGGGACACCTGCTTCGAGGAGATCCTGCCCGCGCTCACCGTCGGCGCGACCCTGGTCTTCGACGCGGACGCCTACTCGGCCTCCTTCCCGCGCTTCCTGCGGATGGTCGAGCGGCACCGGATCACCCTGCTGGACCTGCCCACGGCGTTCTGGCACGAGTTCGTCAACCACCTGACCGAGGAGCGGGCCGCCCTGCCGGAGAGCCTGCGCACCGTGGTCATCGGCGGCGAAGCGGCCCGGCCGGCCCGGATCGACGACTGGTGCGCGCTGCCCGGCGCGGACGCCGTCCGCCTGGTCAACACCTACGGCTGCACCGAGACCACCCTGGTCACCCACGCGATCGACCTGCACGGACCGCTCGCCGGCCCGGCCGTCGCCGCGGGGGCCGCCCGGGTCGTCCCGATCGGCCGGGCGCTGCCGCACGTCCGGGAGCAGATCGGCGAGGACGGCGAGCTGCTGATCGGCGGGGACGGGCTGGCGCTCGGCTACCGGGGCCTGCCGGAGGTCACCGCCGAGCGGTTCGCCGAACTCGACCTGCCCGGCGCGCCGGGGCGCTACTTCCGCACCGGCGACCGGGTCCGCCGGGAGCCGGACGGCGTCCTCGTCCACCAGGGCCGCCTGGACGACGAGCTCAAGGTCCGCGGCATCCGGGTCAGCCCGGGCGAGGTCGAGGCGCAGATCTGCGCCCACCCGGACGTGGCGGCCGCCGCCGCCACCGGCGCCGCGCTGGGCGACCACACCGTCCTGGTCGCCTATGTGACACCCCGTCCGCACGCCGACGCCGACACCCTCGCGGCCGGGCTCGCCCGGTACCTGCGCACGTCGGGACCGAGCCACCTCGTACCGTCCCGGATCACCGTGGTGCCCGAACTCGTCCTCACCGCGAGCGGCAAGGTCGACCGGCGCCGGACCCACCAGATGTACACAACCAGCAACTGACGCAAGGAGAATGACCGTGTCCACCGTTGGTACCGTCGACAGCGTGATCGGCATCTTCGGCCGGGTCCTGGAATCCGACCAGGTGACCGCCGACTCGGACTTCTTCGACCTGGGCGGGGACTCCCTGCTCGCCACCCGGGTGCTCAGCGGGGTCGCCCGCGAGTTCGGCGCGGAGTTCGGCATCGCCGAGTTCATCGACGCCCCGACCCCGGCCGCCCTGGCCAAGCTGATCGAAGGTGCGGCCCGATGAGCGTCATCGTTGTCGGAGCCGGCCTGGCCGGACTCACCGCCGCCACCGAACTGGCCGCCAGAGGCGTCGAGGTGACCGTCCTGGAGGCCCGCGACCGGGTCGGCGGCCGCACCCACGGCCTCGAGGTCGCCCCCGGCCAGTGGGCCGACGCGGGCGCCGCCTACCTGGGCGAGCGCCACACCGAGCTCAAGGCGCTGATCGAGCGCCTCGGCCTGGCCACCGCGCCCACCACCATGCTCGGCCGGAGCCGGTTCTCCCTGGGCGGCGACCCGGAGAGCACCGACGGCCGCTTCCCGCCGCTCAGCCCGATCGCCCTCGGCGAGATGTTCGACCTGCTGGACGAGGTCACCAAGGCGGTCCGCGCGGACGCCCCGCACCTCACCCCGGACGCGGAGCGGCTGGACCGGCTCACCGTGGCCGAGTGGATCGAGCAGAACGTCCAGCACCCCGACGCCCGGCTGTTCTTCCCGCTGTTCCTCGGCGAGATGATGGCCGCCGACCCGGCCGACGTGTCGGTGCTGCACATGGCCTTCTACCTGAACTCCGGCGGCGGCATCCGCTACCTCAACGCCTTCCAGGGCGGCGCCCAGGAGGAGCGGGTCGACGGCGGCGCGCACCGGCTGAGCGAGCTGCTGGCCGACAAGCTCGGCGACCGGGTGCTGCTCTCCCGGCCGGTGCGCCTGGTCGAGCAGATCGGCGACCGGGTCCGGGTGCACACCGACCAGGGCGTGCACGAGGGCGACAGCGTGGTCATCGCGCTGCCGCCGCTGCTGGCCGACACCGTCGAGTTCCGGCCGGAGCTGCCCGCGCCGCGGTCGAGCGAGGTCACCGCGCGGGGCTGCGCCGTCAAGGTCCACCTGATCCACCCCAAGCCGCTCTGGCGCGACCACGGGCTGTCCGGCTGGTCGGTCAGCTCCGACGGGCCGCTGCTGTCCACCGTGGACGACTCGCCCCCCGGTGAGGGCGTCGGCATCCTGACCGGCTTCGTCACCGGCAGCGAGGCCAAGACCTTCGCGGCCCTGCCCGCCGAGGAGCAGCGCACCGCCGTCCTGGCCCAGGCCCGGCGGCTCTTCCCGCAGCTGCCCGAACCGATCGGCTACCACGTCACCGACTGGGTCAACGAGGAGTACAGCCGCGGCTGCTACGCCGCGCTGTTCGGGCCGGGCGACTGGCTCGCCCAGGGCCCGCAGCTGACCGAGCCGTTCGGCCGGGTGCACTGGGCCGGCACGGAGACCAGCACCGAGTTCTTCGGCCTGATGGAGGGCGCGATCCGCTCGGGCCTGCGGGCGGCGGAGGAGATCGCTCCGGCCGGCTGACCGGCCCCGAGCGACTGATATATCGTCACATCGCTGTGGTGGGTGCCGGTACCGATCGTGGTACCGGCACCCATCCGCGCCCAGGACCCGACAGCCCCAGGAGCCCACCCATGACCAGTGATTCGGCGGCGTCGGAGGCGGAGGCCACCGCCCGGCGCTGCGCGGAGGCCATGTACGCCGACGACCGGACCTGCCAGTCGCTCGGCATCACCATCGACCAGGTCGGCCCCGGCCGCGCCACCGCGCACCTCAAGCTCGCCGACACCATGGTGAACGGCCACGGCACGGCGCACGGCGGGTACCTGTTCCTGCTCGCCGACGCGGCCTTCGCCTACGCCTGCAACACCCACGACGTCGCCACCGTGGCCCAGGCGGCCCAGGTGACCTTCCTGCGCCCGGCCTCGGCCGGGGACGAGCTGGCCGCCGAGGCGGTGGAGCGCTCCCGGTTCGGCCGCAGCGGGATCTACGACGTCACGGTGCGCCGGGCGGACGGCAAGGTGATCGCTGAGTTCCGCGGCCAGAGCCAGTCGCTGCCGGGGCAGCGCGTCACGTCGTCCGGCCCGCAGTCGAAGGACAGGTGATCCCCATCGACACCGCACCCGACACCACCGCACCCGACATCCGGGCCTGGGACCGGCGGGCGCTCCGGATCACCGAGGAGATCATCGACCGGGTCGAGGCCACCGACCTCGACCGGCCGACCCCCTGCTCGGAGTGGACGCTGCACAAGCTGCTGGCCCACATGATCGGCCAGAACCACGGCTTCGCCGCCGCCGCCGAAGGCGTGCGGACCGAGCGCGCCGACTGGGCGGACCGCGAGTTCGGCGACGACTGGGCCGGTGCCTTCCGGGCCTCCGCGGCCCGGGTGGGCCGGGCCTTCGCCCGGGAGGGCGTGCTGGACACCGAGTTCTGGCTGCCCGAGGTGCGCGGCGGGCAGATGTTCCCGGCCCGTACGGCGATCGGCTTCCACTTCGTCGACTACGTGGTGCACGGCTGGGACGTGGCCGCCGCGATCGGGGTGCCCGTCGAGTACGGGCCCCACCTGCTCGACGCGGTGCTCCCGTACGTCGAGGAGGTGCCGGACGGGAGCAACCGGCTCCAGCCCGGGTCCTCCTTCCGGCCGGGGCTGGCCACCGGCAGCACCGACCGGCTGGACCGGATCCTGGCGATGCTCGGACGCTCGCCCCGTTGGCCGGCCGAACCGGGCGACCCGGCCGGCGCGGTCGAAGCGGCCGCACCGCTGTCCGGCTCCGCGGAGCCGGGGGAGCCGGGCGCCGGGGCGTGACCCGCGCGCGCAACCTCCCCCTGCTGCTGGCCGCGACCTTCGCCGTCTTCTCCGACTACGCGCCGCTGCTCTCGGTGGTGCCGCTCTGGTCCGCGACCGGGGGCTCCTCGGGCGTCGGCGCCGGGGCGGCCACCGGGGTGACCATGGGCGCGGGCATCCTGGTGCAGCTGTGCATGGGCCGGCTGGTCCCGGCGCTCGGTCTGCGCCGGCTGCTGATGACCGGCTCCCTGCTGCTCAGCCTGCCGACGGCGGCCTACCTGCTGTCGCCCGCGCTGGGGTGGGTGCTGGCCGTCTCGGCCGTCCGGGGCGCGGGGTTCGGCATGGCCGCCGTGGCGGGCAGCGCGCTGGCCGCCGAACTGGCCCCGCCGGGCCGGCGGGCCGCGGTGGTCGGCTGGTACGGGGCCGCCGCGGGGCTCCCGCAGGTGGTCTGCCTGCCGCTGGGGGTGTGGTGCGCGCAGACCTTCGGCTTCCCGGTGGTGTTCCTGGGGGCGACGGTGCTGGGCGGGCTCGCGGTACCGCTCGCGTGGGCGCTGGTGGTGCCGGCCGCGGTGCCCGCCGCGGTGCCCGCCGACGGGCCTGCTGCGGTGGAGCCTGCCGTGCTGGCGCCGACGGCTCCACCGCACCCGCCGGCCGGCGGATTCGCCCCGCTGGTCGGCCTGTTGGCGCTGCTGGCCGCGAGCGCGGCCGCGGTGGGCGGCGTCACCTCGTTCGTGGCCTTCGCGCTGCCGGCCCCGGGAGCGGCGGCGGTGGTGCTGTTCGCGCTGTCCGCCGCGATGATCCTGGGCCGGCTGGCGGCGGGCGGGCTCGCCGACCGGTTCGGCGAGGGCCGCACGCTGGTCCCGGCGGTGATCGCCGCGGCCCTCGGCACGGGCGGCATCGCCGCGGCGGTGCTGCTCACCGCTGCGGCGACGGTCCCGGCGGCCCTGGCGGCCGCGGTCTGCGGGGCGGGGTTCGGGGCGTTGCAGAACGAGACCCTGGTGCTGGTGTTCGCCCGGACCGGACCGGCCCGCCGCGGTATGGCCAGCACCGCCTGGAACATGGCGTACGACGTGGGCACCGGGGCCGGCTCCCTGCTGGTCGGTGTCGCCTCCCGGCTGGTCGGGGTGGGTGGGGCCTTCCTGCTGTCGGCCGTCGCGGTGGCCGCGGTGCTGCCCGCGGCGTGGGCGCGGCCCGGGCGGCCCCGGTCGGGTCGGGTGCCGCTGGGGGAGTCGCAGCCCGGCTCCTCGCAGCCCGGTCAGACCGGCGCGGGGACCGGGACCCGTCGGCGGACCTGACCGGGAACGGTGGCGTCCGCCAGTCGGGCCGCGCAGTCCGCGATCGCCCGGATCCGGGCGTTCTCCTCGGCGGTGCGCCAGATCAGCGCCACCGGCGCCGGTGGCAGGTCGTGGATCGCGACGAACGCCACGTCCGGCTGGGCGTAGTAGCGGGCCACCGACTCCGCCAGCGGCGCGACCCCCTTCCCGGCGGCCACCAGGGACAGGATCTCCTGGCAGGTCTGCACCTCCTGCCCCCGGCGCAGCACGTGCCCGGCGGGCGTCGCCAGCGGCAGGTGGAAGTCCCGCCAGTAGTCGGGCGCGGTGTTCGCCAGGGCGAACACCGTCTCGCGCGCGATCTCCTCGATCGAGATCGACTGCCGCCCGGCGACCGGATGGTCCAGGGCGACCGCCAGCATCCGCGACTCCAGGCCGATCACCGGCCCGACCGTGATGTCCGGCTCCTCGATCGGCAGCCGCACCACCAGGGCGTCCACCTCGCCCCGGCGCAGCGGGCCGAGCAGGTCGCTGCAGGCCACCTCGTGCAGGGTGATGTCGCACTCCGGCGCGTACGCCTGCCCGGCGCGTATCAGGCCCGCCGCGTACGACCCGCCGGCCGCGCCGGTGAAGCCCAGCCGCAGCTGTCCGTCGACGCCGCAGGCCTGGGCCACCGTCTCGGAGTACGCGGCGGTCATCTCCTGGTAGAGCGGCTTCAACCGGTCGACCAGGCCCACCCCCAGCTTGGTCAGCCTGACCTGACGGCTGGTCCGCTCGAACAGCTGGCCGCCGATGCGCTGCTCCACGTCCCGCAGCGTCTGGCTGACCCTGGACTGCGACACGCGCAGTCTCTTGGCGGCCTGCCCGAAGTGCAGTTCCTCCCCGAGTGTCAACAGTGTCCGTACCTCGCGCAGATCCAGCACCGGAACCGCCCCCTCCCGAATAGACATGTCTGCCTCAACAGATCGCACGGTCCTTACAATGCCTCATGACCAGCCGCCTGTTCGGGTAATCCTCAGTCTCCCGAACCCGGAAGCGTCGGTTCACGCAGTGGCCGGATTCGTGCGGTGGCGGCCGACTTCCGGTGTGGCGGGCGGGCGCCCGGACCACCCCTGGCATGACCGGCGTCATGGGGGTGCGAGGGGTGGCGGAGTGTCCGGAGGCCCCCGACCCGACGGCCCGAGTGCGTCCATTCCTGACGGTTCCGATACTCGATGAGGTGTTGACGCGACTAAGGACGCTGATACTCTGTCGATCACGCAGACAGCTCAGGGGTGCATGCCGACTACGGGGAACGGGTCGGCGGCGGCCGGAGCTGGACCGGGTGACGGTGCATCAGGCCACTTGAGGGAGTGGCCCGTTGTGCCGTGCCCGGTCGCCTGCGGTCCGATTGTCCGGGGTTCACGGGGGTGCATCGATGCAGGGCATGGCTGGGCGCGAAGCGGACGGTCTCCCGCCCCGGGCGGTCGCGGTGGTCGGGATCGGCTGCCGCTTCCCGCAGGCGGACGGGCCGGAGGCGTTCTGGCGGCTGCTGCGCGCCGGCGGGGACGCGGTCACCGGGCGCCGCGGCGACCGGGGGCCGGCCCGCGGCGGCTTCCTCGACCGGGTGGACGGCTTCGACCCGGAGTTCTTCGGCATCTCCCGCCGCGAGGCCGTCGCGATGGACCCGCAGCAGCGGTTGGCGCTCGAACTGGCCTGGGAGGCCCTGGAGGACGCCAGGACCGGACCGGCCGGGCTCGCCGGGAGCCGGACCGGCGTGTTCCTCGGCGTGATCGCCGACGACTACGCCGCACTGCTGCACGGCCTCGGCCCCGAGGCGGTCACCGGGCACACCCTGACCGGACTGCAGCGCGGGGTGACCGCCAACCGGATCTCCTACGCGCTGGGCCTGCACGGGCCGAGCCTGGTGGTCGACACCGGGCAGTCCTCCTCGCTGACCGCCGTGCACCTGGCCTGCGCCAGCCTGCGCAGCGGCGAGTCCGAACTCGCGCTGGCCGGCGGGGTGAGCCTGATCCTGGCGCCGCAGAGCACCCTGGCCCTGGAGCGGGCCGGGACGCTCTCGCCCGCCGGGCGCTGCCACACCTTCGACGCCCGCGCCGACGGCTACGTCCGCGGCGAGGGCGGCGGGATCGTCGTCCTCAAGCCGCTGGAGGCCGCCGTCCGGGACGGCGACCGGATCCACGCCGTCATCCGCGGCAGCGCCCTGAACAACGACGGGGCGACCGAGACGCTGCCCACCCCCGGCCGGGCCTCGCAGCGGCGGGTGCTGCTCGCGGCCTGCGCCGACGCGGGCGTCGAGCCGGGCGAGGTCCAGTACGTCGAACTGCACGGCTCGGGCACCCGGGCCGGGGACCCGGTCGAGGCCGCCGCGCTCGGCGCGGCGCTGGGCACCGCCCGGGCGGCGGGCGACCCGCTGCTGGTCGGCTCGGTCAAGACCAACATCGGCCACCTGGAGGGCGCGGCCGGGATCGCCGGGCTCATCAAGGCCGTGCTGTGCGTCGGCGCGCGCGAACTCGTGCCCAGCCTGAACCACACCGGGCCCGGCGCCCGGATCCCGCTGGACGACCTCAACCTGGCGGTCAACACCGGACTCCGGGACTGGCCGGCGCCCGAGCGGCCGCTGCTCGCCGGGGTCAGCTCCTTCGGCATCGGCGGCACCAACTGCCACGTGCTGCTGGCCGACTGGCGCGCGGGCGAGCCCGCGCCGGCGGGCGGCGGGGGCGCGGCCGGGGCGCTGCCCTGGGTGCTCTCGGGGCGGGACGAACCCGCGCTGCGGGACCAGGCGGAGCGGCTGCGCGCCCGGGTGGCGGAGCGTCCGGAGCTCGGACCGGCCGCGGTGGGCCGCTCGCTGGCCCTCACCCGCAGCACCTTCGAGCAGCGCTGCGTCGTCGTCGCGGACGACCGGGACGCCTTCCTCGCCGCCCTGGCGGCACGGGTGGCCGGGCAGCCGTCGGCGGCCGTGGTCGAGGGCCGGCACGACGGGCCGCCGGTCCGTCCGGTCTTCGTCTTCCCCGGCCAGGGCTCGCAGTGGGCCGGCATGGCGGCGGAACTGCTCGACGGATCGCCGGTCTTCGCCGAACGGATCGACGCCTGCGCGCAGGCCCTCCGCCCGTACGTGGACTGGTCGTTGACGGACGTGCTGCGCGGCGCCGAGGGAGCGCCGGCGCTGGCGGGCGACGAGGTGATCCAGCCCGCGCTGTGGGCGGTGATGGTGTCGCTGGCCGCGCTGTGGCGCTCGGCCGGGGTGGAGCCCGCCGCCGTGGTGGCCCACTCCCAGGGCGAGATCGCCGCCGCCACCGCCGTGGGCGCGCTGTCGCTGGCGGACGGCGCGCGGATCGTCGCGCTGCGCAGCCGGGCGCTGAACCGGATCGCCGGCCGGGGCGGCCTGCTGTCCGTCGAACTGCCCTCCGGGGAGGTCGGGTCGGACCTCGCTGCGGTGCACCCGGCGCTGTCGGTCGCGGCCGTCAACGGCCCCGCGCACACCGTGGTGGCCGGCCCGCCCGACGCGCTTGACGCACTGGCCGCCCACTACGGGCCGCGGGTGCGCACCCGCCGGGTGCCGATCGACTACGCCTCGCACAGCGCGGCCGTCGAGGTCCTGCGGGAGGAACTGCTCGCCGCCTTCGCCGGGGTCGCCCCGCGCGCCGTCGACGTGCCGTTCCACTCCACCGTCACGGCGGCGCCCGTGGACACCGCGGAGCTGGACGCCCACTACTGGTACCGCAACCTGCGCGAGCCGGTGCGCTTCGGGCCGGCCGTCGAGCGGCTGCTGGACGCGGGCCACACCGCCTTCCTGGAGATCAGCCCGCACCCGGTGCTGGCGCTGGGCCTCCGGCAGGCGATCGACGCGCGCGGCGGTGCGGGCGCGGTGCTCGGCACGCTCCGGCGCGGGCGCGGGGACCGCCGCCGCTTCCTCACGGCGGCGGCCGAGGCCTTCGTCCGGGGCGTCGCGGTGGACTGGGCGGCGCTGCTGCCCGGCACGGCGCCGCTGGTCGACCTGCCGACGTACCCGTTCCAGCGGCGCTCCTGCTGGCCGGCGGGGCTGCCGGGGGCGACGCCGGAGGAGAGCGGGGACACGGCGGACGCGGCCGTTCGAGCGGCGGTCCACCCCGCCGCGTACCCCGCTGCGCCCGTACCGCAGGCGCCCGTCACACCGCAGGCCCCCGTTACGCCGCAGGCCCCAGCCGTGGACCAGCGGGCGCTGCTGGAGCTGGTCCGGAGCCACACCGCCGTGGTGCTGGACGCCGGCTCGGCCGCCGAGGTCCGGCCCGGCCGGACCTTCCGGGAACTGGGCCTGGACTCCGCCATGGCGCTCGAACTGCGCGACCGGCTGTCGGCCGCGACCGGCCTGGCGCTGGAGAGCACCGTCCTGTACGACCACCCCAGCCCGGCCGCCCTGGCCGGCGCGATCGGGGCGCTCCGGGCCGGCCCGGAGCCGGTGGCGCAGCCCCCGGAGGCAGCCGTGACCGGTGCGCCGGGGACCGACGCGGCGCCGGAGCCGGACGAGGACGACCCCGTGGTCATCGTCGGCATGGCCTGCCGCTACCCCGGCGGGGTGCGCTCGCCCGAGGACCTGTGGCGCCTGGTCGACACCGGGACGGACGCCACCGGGGACTTCCCGGACGACCGCGGCTGGGACCTGGCCGCACTCTTCCACCCGGACCAGGACCGGACCGGGACCTCGTACGTCCGCCGGGGCGGCTTCGTCCGGGAGGCGCCGGACTTCGACGCGGAGTTCTTCGGGATCAGCCCCCGCGAGGCCCTCGCCATGGACCCGCAGCAGCGGCTCCTGCTGGAGGTCGCCTGGGAGGCCCTGGAGCGCGCCGGGATCGACCCGACGGCACTGGCGGGCAGCCGGACCGGCGTGTTCGCCGGCGCGATGCACGCCGACTACGGGCCCGGCATGGAGACGGCCGGCCCCGGCGTCGCCGGGCACCTGCTGACCGGCACCAGCGTGAGCGTGGTCTCCGGCCGGATCGCCTACCTGCTCGGCCTGAACGGCCCCGCGCTGACCGTGGACACCGCCTGCTCGGCCTCGCTGGTGGCGCTGCACCAGGCGGTGCGCTCGGTGCGCTCCGGGGAGTGCACGCTCGCCCTGGCCGGCGGCGTCACCGTGATGGCCACCCCCGGCATGTTCGTCGAGCTCTCCCGCCAGCGGGTGCTGGCCGCCGACGGCCGCTGCAAGGCGTTCTCCGCGCAGGCGGACGGCACCGGCTGGGGCGAGGGCGCCGGGATGGTGGTGGTCGAGCGGCTCTCCGCCGCCCGCCGCCACGGCCACCCGGTGCTGGCGGTCGTCGCGGGCAGCGCCGTCAACTCCGACGGCGCCTCCAACGGACTGTCCGCGCCGAACGGCCTCGCCCAGCAGCGCGTCATCGAGGACGCCCTCGCCGACGCCGGGCTCACCCCGCGCCAGGTCGACGCCGTCGAGGCGCACGGCACCGGCACCGCGCTGGGCGACCCGATCGAGGCGAACGCCCTGCTCGCCGCCTACGGGCAGGACCGGGACGGGCGGCGGCCGCTGTGGCTGGGCTCGCTCAAGTCCAACATCGGGCACGCCCAGGCGGCGGCCGGCGTCGGCGGCGTGATCAAGATGGTGCAGGCGATCCGGCACGCCACCCTGCCCGCGACCCTGCACGTCGACCGGCCGTCCCCGCACGTGGACTGGACGGCCGGAGCGGTGGCCCTGCTCGACCGGGCCCGGCCCTGGCCGCGGACCGGCGGGCCCCGGCGCGGCGGCGTCTCCTCCTTCGGGATCAGCGGCACCAACGCGCACGTCATCCTCACCGAGCCGCCCGTCGTCGCGGCCGGAACCGAGGCCGGAACCGAGGCCGGAACCGACGCCGGAACCGCGGAGCAGCCGCAGCGCCCGCCCGTGGTGCCCGTGGTGCTGTCCGCCCGCACCCCCGAGGCGCTGCGCGAGCAGGCCCGGCGGCTGGCCGCCGCCCCGCTCGACCCGACCGCGGCCGCACCGGCCCTGACCGCCCGTACGGCCTTCGACGAGCGCGCCGTGGTGATCGCCGCCGACCGCGCCGAGGCCGACCGGGCGCTGGACGCCCTGGCCCGCGGCGAGGAGAACCGCGCCGTCGTCACCGGCCGGGCCGGCGAACCCGGGCGGACCGTCCTGGTCTTCCCCGGCCAGGGCGGCCAGTGGCAGGGGATGGCGGCGGCGCTCGCCGCCGAGAGCCCGGTCTTCGCGGCCCGGCTGGCCGAGTGCGAGCGGGCGCTCGCGCCGTACGTGGACTGGTCGTTGGCGGACGTCCTGGCCGGGGCGCCGCTGCTGGACCGGATCGACGTCGTGCAGCCCGCGCTGTGGGCCGTGATGGTGTCGCTGGCCGAACTGTGGCGCGCCGCCGGGGTCGTCCCGGACGCCGTGGTCGGCCACTCCCAGGGCGAGATCGCCGCCGCCGTGGTGGCCGGGGCGCTCTCGCTGGAGGACGGCGCCCGCGCCATCGCGCTGCGCAGCAGCGTGGCGATCGAGCTGATGGGCAAGGGCGCGATGGCCGTCGTCCCGCTGCCCGCCGCGCGGGTGCGGGAACGGCTCGTCGAGCCGCTGGCCGTCGCCGCGGTCAACGGCCCCGGCAGCACGGCCGTGGCCGGGCCGCCGGCGGCGATCGCCGAACTGGTCGACGGCTACCGGGCCGAGGGCGTCGAGGCCCGGGTGATCCCGGCGGCCTTCGCCTCGCACTGCCCGGCGGTCGAACCGATCCGGGAACGGATCCTGGCCGGGCTGGCGCCGCTCACCCCGCGCGGCGGCGGCACGGCGCTGATGTCCTCGGTCACCGCCGACTGGCAGGACGGCGCCGGGCTCGACGCCTCCTACTGGTACGCCAACCTGCGGCACACCGTGCGCTTCCAGGAGGCCGTCGAGGCGCTGATCGCCGCCGGCCACACCACCTTCGTCGAGGTCGGCCCGCACCCGGTGCTGGTCGGCAGTATCGGCCGGATCCTGGAGGAGGCCGGAGTCGAGGGGACGGTGACCGGCTCGTTGCGCCGCGAGGACGGCGGACTGCGCCGCTTCCTCACCTCCGCCGCCGAGGCCTACGTCCGGGGCCTGCCGATCGCCTGGGACCGGCTCACCGGCGCCGGTACCGGCACCGCCGCCGACCGCCCCGAGCTGCCCACCTACCCCTTCCAGGGGCGCCGCTACTGGCTCACCGCCACCGCCGGACCGACCGGCACCGCCGGCCTCGGCCAGGCCCCGGCCGACCACCCGCTGCTCGGCGCGGCCGTCGAACTCGGCGACGGCGAAACGGTGTTCACCGGACGGCTGGCGACCCGCAGCCACCCCTGGCTGGCCGACCACGCCCTCGCCGGTGCGGTCGTGCTGCCCGGCAGCGCCTTCCTGGACCTGGCGCTGCACGCGGGTGCCCGGTCCGGGGCGGCAAGGATCGAGGAACTGACCGTCACCGCACCGCTGGTGCTGCCCGCGGACGGCGCCGTCGACCTGCGGGTCCGGATCACCGGCGAGAACGGCGCCGGGCTGCGGACCTGCCGGATCTCCGGCCGGGCGACCGGCGGGGAGTGGACCGAGCACGCCACCGGCACCCTCGGGGCCGCTGGAGCCGTACCGTTCGAGGAGGCCGGGGAGGCCGGGGAGTGGCCGCCGACCGGTGCCGTGCCGGTGCCGCCGGAGCGCGCGTACCAGGACCTCGCCCTGCACGGCCACGCGTACGGGCCGGTGTTCCAGGGGCTGCGGGCCGCCTGGCGGCGGGACGGCGAGCGGTTCGCCGAGGCCGTCCTGCCCGAGCCGGCCGCCGAGGCCGCCGGGGCCCACCACCTGCACCCCGCCCTGCTCGACGCCGCCCTGCACGGGCTGATCGCCGACGCGCTGGGGCAGCAGGGGCGGCGCACCCAGCCGCTGCGCTGGCGCGGCGTGTCGCTGACCGGCGGTGCCGGCCCGACGGCCCTGCGGGTGCACGCGGTGCCCGCCGCGGGCGGAGGCCTCCGGCTGACCCTGCGGGACGCCTCGGGGGCCGCGGTGGGGCTGGTCGAGTCGGTCGAGCTGTGCCCGGTCGCGGAGACCGGCGGCTCGGTCGATCCCGAAGCCGCCGCGCGGGACTCGCTGTTCGCGCTCGACTGGGAGCAACTCGATTCCCTCGAAGGCAATCTGACGGAACATCATGGATCTGTTCCGGGGGACGCCCTCGATCTGGAGGCGCTGTGCACGGCGGCCGAGCCGCCCGCACACGTCCTGGTGGACTGTCCGGCGGGCGCGGACGGGACCGATCCGGCGACGGCGGCCCGTACCGTGACCCGTCGGACGCGCGACCTGCTCGGCCGCTGGCTGGCCGAGGAGCGGCTCGCCGGGGCCCGGCTGGTGCTGGTGACCCGCGGGGCCGTCGCCGTCCGAGGCGGCGAGACCGTCCGGGACCTCGCCCAGGCGGCGGCCTGGGGGCTGGTGCGGACGGCCCAGGTCGAGCACCCGGGCCGGTTCGTCCTGGTCGACCTCGGGCCGGAGACGGCCGGGGTCCCGGCCGAGGCGTTGATGCCGGAGGAGCACCAGCTGGCCGTCCGGGACGGATCCGTCCTGGTGCCCCGGCTGCGATCCGCGGCGGGGGAGCGCGCGTTGACGATCCCGAAGGACGCGGTGGACTGGCGGCTGGACCTCTCCGAGCCCGGCACCCTCGACGCCCTGGAGCTGCGCCCCTGCCCCGAGGCCGCCGCCGCACCGGGCCCCGGCCTGGTCCGGATCGCGGTCCGCGCCGCCGGGCTCACCTTCCACGACGTCCTGGGCGCGCTGGACCTGCACACCGGGGACCCGGGCCCGCTCGGGCTGGAGGGCGCGGGCGTGGTCACCGCGACCGGCCCCGGGGTCACCGGGCTGACCGTCGGCGACCGGGTGATGGGCCTGTTCCCCGCCGCCCTCGGCACCGTCGCCCACGCCGACCACCGCACCCTGGTGCGGATCCCCGAGGGCTGGTCCTTCACCCGGGCCGCCGCCGTGCCGGTCGCCCACCTGGCCGCCCTGCACGCCCTGGTCGAACTGGGCGGGGTGCGCGCGGGCGACGCCGTGCTGATCCACGCCGGGGCGGGCGGTGTCGGCACGGCCGCCGTCCAACTCGCCCGGCACCTGGGCGCGGAGGTCTTCGCGACCGCCGCCCCCGCCAAGTGGCCCGCCCTGCGCGCCCTCGGGCTGGACGACGCCCACCTGGCCTCCTCCCGTGAGCCCGGCTTCGGCGCGCGCTTCGCCGAACTCCCCTCCGGTGCACGGGGGATGGCGCTCGTACTGAACTCGCTGACCGGTGCGGCCGTGGACGAGTCCCTGCGGTCGCTGCGCCCCGGCGGCCTGCTGGTCGAACTCGGCCGGGCCGACCGGCGCGACCCCGCCGAGGTGTCCGCCGCCCACCCCGGGGCCCGCTACCGGGCGATGAACCTGCTGGAGCTGCCGCCCGAGCACCTCGGCCGGCTGCTGCGCCGGGTGGTCGAGCTGTTCGCCGAGGGCGCGTTCGGCCGGGCGCCGGTGACCGACCTGGACGTGCGGCGCGCACCCGAGGCCTTCGGGCTGCTGAGCCGGGGCGGGCACGTCGGCAAGGTCGTGCTGACCGTGCCGCCGGTGCTCGACCCGGACGGGACCGTCCTGATCACCGGCGGCACGGGCGCCATCGGCCGGGCCCTCGCCCGGCACCTGGTCACCGCCCACGGTGCCCGACGGCTCCTGCTGGCCGGACGGCGCGGCGCGGACGCGCCCGGCGCGGCCGAACTCGCCGCCGAACTCGCGGAGTCGGGCGCCGAGGTGCGGTTCGCCGCGGTCGACGTCGCCGACCGGGCCGCGGTGGCCGCGATGATCGCCGCCGTCCCCGAGCGGCACCCGCTGACCGCCGTGGTCCACGCCGCGGGCGTCGTGGACGACGCGCCGATCACCTCGCTCACCCCCGACCGGATCGACCGGGTGATGCGGACCAAGGCCGACGGCGCCTGGCACCTGCACGAGTTGACCGCCGGCCACCCGCTCACCGCCTTCGTGCTGATCTCCTCGGTGATGGCGACGCTCGGCGGCGCCGGGCAGGGCGGCTACACCGCCGCCAACGCCTTCCTGGACGCGCTCGCCCGGCACCGCCGCACCCAGGGCCTGCCCGGGCTCGCCCTCGGCTGGGGCCTGTGGGACGACCCGGACGGCATGCTCGGCGGGCTCGGCGCCGCCGACCGCGCCCGCTTCGCCCGGGCCGGACTGGTCGCGATGGCGCCCGAGCTCGGCCTCGCCCTGCTGGACGCGGCCCTGCTCTCCCCGCACGCCGCCCTGCTGCCCGCCCGGCTGGACCGCGCGGCGCTGCGCGAGCTCGGCGGCGACCTGCCGCCGGTGCTGCGCTCCGTCCTGGCCGCCGCCGGGCCGCAGCGGCCCGGGAGCGCCCCCGGGCGGCGCAACCGGCCGCTGCGGGAGGAGCTGGCCGGGCTGGGCGCCGACGAACGCGCCGAGCTGCTCGCCGAGTTGATCCGCACCCAGATGGCCGCCGTCCTGGGCTGCCGGCCCGAGGCCGTCCCGGCCGACCGGCCGTTCGGCGAGCTCGGCTTCGACTCGCTCACCTCGGTCGAGTTCCGCAACCGGCTCGGCGCGGCGACGGAGGTCAAGCTGCCCGTCACCCTGCTGTTCGAGGCGCCGACCCTGCCGGAGCTGGTCGCGGTGCTGGACGCCGCGCTCGCACCGGCCGAGGCGGCCGATCCGGAACCCGTGACGGCGGCGGCGGAACCGCAGGTGGTGGCAGCGGAGACGGCCGATCCGGCGGAGGACGTGGCGGCGCTGATCGAGGCCGCCACCGCCGAGGAGCTGTTCGCCTTCATCGACGCCCAGCTGACCTGACACCGCCCCCACCCCCCCACCGGCCACCCCCACCCTCCCCGCAAGGACCGATCCGTCATGGCATCAGCAGCAGTGACACCGGCAGCCGACGAGAAGCTGCTCGGCTACCTCAAGCGCCTCACCGTCGACCTGCACCAGGCCCGTGAGCGCCTGCGCGAACTGGAGGAGGGGCCGCAGGAGCCGATCGCGATCGTCGGCATGGCCTGCCGCTACCCGGGCGGCATCGACTCGCCCGAGGCCCTGTGGCGGCTGCTGGCCTCCGGCGGGGAGACCGTCGGCGCGTTCCCCCGCGACCGCGGCTGGGCGGAGGGCCTGCACGACCCCGTCGGAGGCGCGGGCCCGAGCCTGACCGGCTCCGGCGGCTTCCTGCCCGACGTGGCCGACTTCGACGCGGCCTTCTTCGGCATCAGCCCGCGCGAGGCGCTCGCCATGGACCCGCAGCAGCGGCTGCTGCTGGAGACCGCCTGGCGGGCCTTCGAGGACGCCGGGATCGACCCGGAGTCGGTGCGCGACAGCGAGACCGGGGTGTTCACCGGGCTGTCCTGCCTGGACTACGGGCAGGGGCGCGGCGAGGTGCCCGAGGAGGCGGAGGGCTTCCTGACCACCGGCTCGGTGGGCGGTGCCGCCGCCGGCCGGATCTCGTACACGCTGGGCCTGCGCGGTCCCTCGCTGACCGTGGAGACGGCCTGTTCGTCCTCCCTGGTGGCGCTGCACCTGGCTGTGCAGTCGCTGCGCCGCGGCGAGTGCGCGATGGCGCTGGCGGGCGGCGCGACGGTGATGGCCACCCCGCAGCTGTTCACCGAGTTCACCCGGATGCAGGGGCTGTCACCGGACGGCCGATGTCGCCCGTTCTCCGCGCAGGCCGCGGGCAGCGGGCTCGCCGAGGGCGTGGGCGTGCTGCTGGTGGAGCGGCTGTCGGACGCCCGGCGGCTGGGCCACCCCGTACTGGCCGTGGTGCGCGGCAGCGCGGTGAACCAGGACGGCGCCAGCAACGGCTTCACCGCGCCCAGCGGCTCGGCCCAACAGCGGGTCGTCCGGCAGGCGTTGGCCGACGCCCGGCTCTCGCCCGGCGACGTCCAGGTGGTGGAGGCGAGCAGCACCGGCACCCCGCTCGGCGACCCGATCGAGGCCCGCGCCCTGCTGGCCGCCTACGGGCGCGACCGCGACCCCGGGCAGCCGCTGCGGCTCGGCTCGCTCAAGCCCAACATCGGGCACACCCAGGCGGCGGCGGGCGTCGCCGGGGTGATCAAGACCGTGCTGTCGATGCGGTACGGCCGGCTCCCCGCCACCCTGCACGTCGCCGAGCCCACCCCGCACGTCGACTGGTCGGCGGGCGCGGTCGAGCTGGTCGCCGAGGCGAGCGACTGGCCGCCGAGCGCGGGGCCCCGGCGGGCCGGGGTGTCCTCGCAGGGCATCACCGGCACCAACGCCCACGTGATCATCGAGGAGGCCCCGGCGGCCGCCCCCGGCGACGGCGCGGAGGCGGCACCGGACCGTCCGGAGCTGCTCACCCTGTCGGCGAAGACACCGGCCGCCCTCGCCGAACTCGCCCTTCGCTACGCCGAGTTGCTCGATTACGGGCTCGCCGACCGGTCGCTCGCGGAGATCTGCCGGACCACCGGCCTCGGGCGGGCGCACTTCCCGCACCGGCTCACCGCCGTCGCCTCCTCCACCGCCGAGCTGCGCGGGCTGCTCGCCCGGACCGGCCCGGACGGGGAACGGCCCGCCGGGGTCCGCCGCGGGGCCCGTACCCCGGAGGGCGGGCGCGGCCCGGTGTTCCTGTTCACCGGCGGCCCGGAGGGGCGGTTCGCCGACGCGGCGGCCGAGTTGGCCGCGACCGAGCCGGTCTTCCGCAGCGCCCTGGAGCGGTGCGCCGAGCAGCCCGGGGACCGGCCCTCGGCGTCCGCCGTCCAGTACGCGCTGGCCGAGCTGTGGCGGTCCTGGGGCGTGCAGCCCGCCGCCGTCCTCGGGCACGGCGCCGAGGGCGAGGCGCTGGCCGCCCGCGTCGCGGGCACGGCGAGCCCGGCCGCCGCCGGCACCGCCGCTACCGCCGATACCGCCACCGAGGCGGACCGGCGGTTCGCCGAGGGCCTCGCCGCGCTGCTGCGCGAGGGGCACCGCGCCTTCGTGGTGCTCGGCCCCGCCTCCCCGCTCCTCGACCGGGCCCGGGCAGACGCCGGGGACGCCGGGGACGCCGGGTTCCTGCCGTCGCTGCGCGCGGGGGAGGACGCCCGCCGCACCCTGCTGGACGGTCTCGGCGCGCTGTACGTCCGGGGTGCCCGGATCGACTGGGCGCGGGTGCACGGCGAGCCCGTCGGCCCGCCCGTGCCGCTGCCCGGCTACCCGTTCCAGCGCGAGCGCTACTGGCTGTGGAACGGCGACCCCCGGCCGGAGGGGACCCCGGCGCACGGCGGCGGGCCGCTGGTCGCCCAGGTGCGGCTGGTCGGCGCCGACGGTGCGCCGGTGGCCCTGGCCGAGGGCGTACGGCTGGAGGCGGTGCCGAGCGCCGTCGCGCGGCCGGAGCGGGCCGTACCGGGACAGGCCGTAGCGGAGCAGGCCGTACCCGGGGACCGGGACGTCGACGTCGCCGCGCTGGTGGTCGGCATCGTCGGCCGGGCGCGCGGCGCGGCCGTCACCGGCGAGGACCTGCACCGACCGCTGCGCAGCCTGGGCGCCGACTCGCTGATCGCGATGGACATCCGGCAGACCCTCGCCCGGCGGCTCGGCGTCGACCTCCCGCTGCCCGAACTGCTGGACGGCCGGAGCGTCGCCGAACTCGCGCAGCGCGTCCGGGCCTCGTACGGCGGTGCCGCCACCACCCCGGCGGAGCGGCCCGGTGCGGTGCTGGTCGCCGACCCGGCGGCCCGGTACGAGCCGTTCCCGCTCACCGACCTCCAGCAGGCCTACCTGGTCGGCCGGACGGACGCCTTCGAGCTGGGCAACGTCGCCACCTCCTTCCTGGTCGAGCTCGACCTGACCGACACCGACCTCGACCGGCTCGCCGCCGCCCTGCGGCAGCTGATCGACCGCCACGACATGCTCCGCGCGGTGGTCTCCCGGGACGGGTACCAGCGGGTGCTCGCCGAGGTCCCCGCGTACCGGATCGCCACCGCCGACCTGCGGACCCTCGACGCGGCCGAGCGGGCGGAGCGCCTCGCCGCGACCCACCGGGAGCTGCGCGACCGGGTGTTCGACACCGAGGCCTGGCCGCTGTTCGACGTCCGGGCGACCCTGCTGGACGAGCGCACCACCCGGCTGCACCTCACCTTCGACGCGCTGATCGTCGACGGCCGCAGCTCCGGCGTGCTGTTCCGGGAGTGGGCGCAGGCCTACCGCGACGGCGCCCCCGCGACGCCCGCCCCCGGCGTCAGCTACCGCGACTACGTGCTCGCCGCCGCCCGCACGGACGCCGAGCGGCGCGCGGAGTCGCTCGCCTACTGGCAGGCCCGCCTCGCCACCCTGCCGTCCGCGCCCCGGCTGCCGCTGCGCCCCGGGGCGGTACCGCGCCGGCCGGTGTTCACCCACCGCACGGCCCGGATCGAGCCGGCGGCCTGGCAGCGGTTCCGGGCGAACGCCGACGCGGCGGGCGTCTCGCCCTCGGCGGCCCTGTGCGCCGCGTACGCGCAGGTGCTGGGCGCCTGGAGCGAGTCGCCGCGCTTCACGCTCAACCTGCTGGCCTTCCACCGGCGGCCGCTGCACGAGGACGTCGCCCGGGTCCTCGGCAACCTCAGCGCGACCACCCTGCTGGAGGTCGACGCCGCCCCCGCCGAGTCCTTCGCCACCGGCGCCCTGCGGCTCCAGCGCCAGTTGCTGACCGACCTCGACCACGGCTACGTCAGCGGCGTCGAGGTGCTGCGCGAACTCAACCGCACCCGGGCCGGGACGGGCCTGGCGAGCATGCCCGTGGTGTTCACCAGCACCATCGGCTTCTCGGCGCAGGACGCCTCCGGCGAGGGTGGCGGCGCCCTGACGGCGCTGACCGGGCTCGGCCGCTCCGGCCGGCTGGCCTCCAGTTCGGTCCGCACCCCGCAGGTCTGGCTCGACCACCAGGCCCTGGAGGAGGCCGGTGAACTGGTCCTGAACTGGGACGTGGTCGAGGAGGTGTTCCCCGACGGCGTGGTCGACGGCATGTGGGAGGCCTACCGGGAACTGGTCCGGGAGCTGTGCGGCGAGGGGGCGTGGCGCCGGCCGGCGGCCGTGCCCGTGCCCGCCGCCGACCTGGCCCTGCGACGGGCCGCCAACGCCACCGACGCCCCCGTCCCGGCCGAGCTGCTGCACGACGGCTTCCTGCGGCAGGCCGCGGCCCGGCCCACCGCCCCCGCCGTCATCACCGCCGACCGGACGCTGAGCTACGGCGAGCTGGACCGCCGCTCCGACCGGATCGCCCGCCGGCTGATCGCGCACGGCGCGGGCCCGGGCGTGCCGGTCGGCATCGTGACGGACAAGGGCTGGGAGCAGGTGGTCGCCGCGCTGGGCGTCCTCAAGGCCGGCGCCGCCTACGTGCCGGTGGACGCCGCGATGCCGGCCCGCCGGCTGCGGATGATCGTCGAGGCCGCCGGCATCGGGCTGGTCCTGACCCGCTCGGCGCTCGCGGAGACCCTCGAACTGCCGGACGGCACACAGCTGGTGAACGTCGACACCGAGCCGGAGGAGGACGGCTCCGGCGAGCCGCTGCCGCCCTCCCCGGCCCGGCCCGAGGACCTCGCGTACGTCATCTTCACCTCGGGCTCCACCGGCGTGCCCAAGGGCGTGATGATCGAGCACACCGGCGCCGTCAACACCCTCCGGGACGTCAACGACCGGTACGGCGTGAGCGCCGAGGACCGCGTCCTCGCCCTGTCCGCGCTCAACTTCGACCTCTCCGTCTACGACGTCTTCGGCCTGCTCGCGGCCGGCGGCGCCCTCGTCCTGCCCGACGAGGCCGCGCGGCGCGAACCGGCCGCCTGGCTGGAGCTGGCCGAACGGCACCGGGTGACGGTCTGGAACAGCGTCCCCGCGCTGATGGAGATGTTCACCGACCACCTGCGGGCCGTCGGCGGCACGCCCCCGCTGCGCCTGGTGCTGCTGAGCGGCGACTGGATCCCCGTCACCCTCCCCGAGAGCGTCGCCGAGCTGCTGCCCGGCGCCCGCGTCCACGCCCTGGGCGGCGCGACCGAGGCGTCCGTCTGGTCGATCCAGCACCCGGTCGAGCGGACGGACCGGGAGCGGGCGAGCATCCCGTACGGCCGGCCGATGCGCAACCAGCGCTTCCACGTGCTGGACGAGGCGCTGCGGCCGCGCCCGGCCCTCGTCCCCGGCGACCTGTACATCGCCGGCACCGGCCTGGCCCGCGGCTACCTCGGCGACGAGGCCAGGACCCGCGCCGCCTTCCCGCACCACCCGGTCACCGGCGAGCGGCTCTACCGCACCGGCGACCTCGGCCGCTACCTGCCGGACGGCGAGATCGAGTTCCTGGGCCGCGCGGACTTCCAGGTGAAGATCCAGGGGCACCGGATCGAACTCGGCGAGGTCGAGGCCGCGCTGCTGCGCCGACCGGGCGTGCGGGCGGCCGCCGCGGTGGCCGAGGGCGAGCCGGGCGGGCCCCGGCGGCTGCTCGGGTACGTGGTGGGCGACACCGCGTCGGCCGAGCTCCCGGAGGAGGAACTGCGGGCGGCGCTCGGCCGGGAACTGCCCGGCTACATGGTGCCCGCCCGGATCGTCCGGCTGGACGAACTGCCGCTGACCGACAACGGCAAGGTGGACCGCCGACGCCTGCCCGCGCCGGGGGAGACCGCCCCGCGCTCCGCCGCGACCGTCCCGCCGCGCGACGCGGTCGAACGTCAACTCGCCGGAATCTGGGCCGAGTTCTTCCCGAACACGGCCACCCGGGAGCTCGGCGTCACCGAGAACTTCTTCGACCTCGGCGGCGACTCGATGCTCGCGGTGCGGATGATGGCCCGGATCCACCGGGACACCGGCCGCTCGCTCCCCGTCGCCACCCTGCTCGCCCGCCCGACCGTCGAGTCGCTCGCCGAGGTGCTGCGCGAACGGCCCGCCGACGAGGGCCGGGCGGCGCTCGTCCCGATCCGGTCCACCGGCAGCCGGCCGCCCCTGTTCCTGATCCACCCGGTCGGCGGCGACGTGCTCTGCTACGCGGGGCTCGCCGCCCTGCTGGACCCGGACCAGCCGGTGCACGCCCTCCAGTACCCCGACCCCGAACCCGCTCCGACCGTGGCCGAGCTGGCCGCCCACTACGCCGACGCGATCACCGCGCGCTTCCCCGACGGCCCGTACCGGCTCGGCGGCTGGTCCATGGGCGGCGTGCTCGCCCTGGAGGCCGCCGCGCTGCTCACCGCCCGCGGTGCCACCGTCGAACTCGTCGCGGCCGTCGACCTGTTGGAGCCGCCCGGCCCGGCCGGGCCGCAGTCCGACGCCGACCTGCTCGCCCGGTTCGCCCACGACCTCGCCGGGCTGGCCGGACGCGACTGGCACCCCGGCCCGGAGGCCTTCGCGCCCACCGGCGACCGCACCCCGACCGCGGAACTGCTCACCCGGGCCCGGCGGGCCGCCGTCCTCCCGGACGACGTCGACCCCGCCACCCTGGACCGGCTCGCGGGCCGCTTCCTGCACCTCAGCCGCGCCCTGGCCGAGCACCGGCCCACCCCGTACCGGGGCCGGGTCCGGCTGCTGCGCGCCATGGACGGCGCCACCACCGGCACCACCCGCCGGTGGCTGGACCTGCTCGGCGACGCGGCCGAGGCCGTCGACCTGCCCGGCGACCACTACACCGTCATGCGCCCGCCCCACCTCCCCGCCCTGGCGGCCGAGCTCGACAAGGCGCTGGGCGACCTGTGACCGACACCCACCGGCCGGACCGGCCGAGCTTGGAGGACGAGCGGATGACCGTCGTCGAACTGCCGCCCCGGGCCCCCGGATCGGGGCCCACCGCCGGCGAGGTACTGGACCGGGTCCGGGCCTTCGCCGCGACCCTGCCGGCCCGCGCGCCGGAGGTGGAGCGGCGGGGGCGGATCCCGGCCGACCTGCTCGACGGCCTCAGGGCCACCGGACTGCTGCGCGCCGCCCTGCCGCCCGCCCTGGGCGGGGTCGAGCTGACCGCGCCGCAACTCACCCGGGCCGTCGACCTGTTGGCCGAGGGCGACGCCTCGGTCGCCTGGTGCGCCGCCGTCGCGCTCAACGCCTCGCTCGCGGTGGTCTCGCTGCCCGCCGAGGTGTTCGCCGAGCTGTTCCCGGACCCGGACCTGATCACCGCCACGGTGCTGCCGCCGCTCGGCCGGGCCGTCCGGCACGACGGCGGGTACCTGCTGTCCGGCCGGTGGACGTACGCCAGCGGGATCACCCACGCCGACCGGCTGCTGGCCGGGTTCCTGGCCCCCGACGGCGCCCCGCGGGTCGCGGTCCTGGACGCCGCGGACGTCCGGGTGCTCGACACCTGGCACACCACCGGGCTGCGCGGCACCGGCTCCCACGACGTCGAGGTCGCCGACCTGTTCGTCCCGGACCGGCACACCTTCGCGCCCCCGGCGGCCGGCGCCCCGCAGCCGCTCCACCTGCGCGCCGACAACCTGGCCCTCAAGATGGCCGGCGTCCCGCTCGGCATCGCCCGCTCCGCGCTGGCCTGCGCCCGGGAACTGCTCACCGCCCGCGGCCCCGCCCTGCCCAGGCCCTCCGCCCCGGCCGACCTGGCCCACGCGGAGGCCCTGATCGGCGCCGCCGACGCCTACGTCTACACCACCCTGGAGCGGGCCTGGGCCGCCCAGGCCGCGGGCCGCGCCCCCGAGCGCGGCACCGCCGCCCTCGCCCGCCAGTACGCCCACCGCGCCTGCCGGGAGGCCGTCCAGCACCTCTACGACCTGGTCGGCTCCGCGGCCGTCTACACCGAGCGCACCCCGCTCGACCGCTGCCTGCGCGACGTCATCACGGCGGGCCGGCACGTCGCCTCCGCCGAACGCGTCCTGGACGCCGTCGGCGAGCTCCGCCTCGGCGGCGACCCGTCCTCGTCCCACCTCTGACCTGCGCGAACCGATGGACCGGGCGCCGTCCTCCGGACGGCGCCCGGCGGCGGTTCAGAGCACGGCGGCGGTTCAGAGCCCGGCGAGCCGGTCCACCAGGAGCTGCACCCGGCGCCCGGTGTCCTCCGGGGGGAGGCGCCGGGCCCTGGTCAGGGTGGCCTGTCCGTGCAGGGCGGCCCAGAACACCTCGGTGAACAGGCCCGGGTCCACGCCCTCCCCGGCGACGTCGGCGAGGGTCTCCAGCAGGGCGGCGAAGCCGTCCTTCAACGGTTCGGGAGTGTCCTCCTCGGCGAAGGCCAGGCCGCCGTCGAGCTGGAACAGGGCGTCGTAGACCGCCGGGTTGCGGGCGGCGAAGTCGAGGTAGGTGCGGGCCAGGGCGGTGACCCGGGCGCGCGGTCCGTCCGCGGCGCGGGTCGCGGCCCGCAGCGCCGCGGCCATCTCGGTGACGCCCTCCAGGGCGACGGCACCGATGATCTCCCGTTTGCCGCGGAAGTGGCTGTAGAGGACGGGCTGGCTGTACTCGATGCGCTCGGCGAGCCGGCGGGTGGTGACCGCCTCCCAGCCTTGCTGCTCGGCGAGTTCACGGGCTGTCGCCACGATGAGGCGTTCACGTTCCGCCCGGTCGCGCTGCTTTCGTTCCTGTACCGACATGACTCGATCCTAGCACCGCTAGACATTCAAGCGGCAGTAGGTCTAGCATCGACACGTCAGCTAGCAGCGCTAGAAACCAGGGGGAATCATGCTCGACGCACTCAAGGTCCTCACCACCGTGGAACTCGGCGTGATGGTGGGGGTGGAGTTCGCCGTCGCCGTCGTCCTCAACCGGATCCTCAAGGCGCTCCCCGAGGACGCCGGCCAGCTCGGCCGCGCCCACGGCGGGCGGATGCTCGGTGCCGTGATGCCGTTCTGGTACATCGGCTCGCTCGTCCTGGTCGCGGTCTGGGCCGTCGCCGACCGGCACCACCACGGCACCTGGCTCCTCGTCACCGCCGGCGCGCTGCTGATCGTCAGCGTGCTGATGTCGGTCCTGCTGCTCGTCCCGATCAACAACCGGAGCAAGACCTGGACCCCGGAGAACCGTCCCGCGGACTGGCAGGAGCAGTCGGACCGCTGGGACCGCTACCACTACGCCCGGGTCGCCGTGATCGTCGCCGCCTTCGCCCTGCTGGTCACCGCCCTCGTCTGAGCCCGCCGGTCCGACTCCCGCACGCCCGACCCCGGCACGCCCGACCCCGGCACGCCCGACTCCGGCACGCCCGACTTCCGCAAGGAGACCCCGATGTCCCTCAAGACCGTGAACACCGCCCTGACCACCGCGGGCATCCTCTTCGTCCTCTGGTTCGGGCTGACCTTCGTGCTGGCCCCCGGGACCATCGCGCCGACCTTCGGCCTGCCGAGCTGGCCCGCCGGCGACGGCGGCGGCTTCCTGGTCCTCAAGGGCGTCCGCGACGTCGCGAACGCCCTGATCCTGGGTGTGCTGCTGCTGACCGGTCAGCGCCGCGCCCTGGCCTGGGTCCTGCTGGCCGGGTCCGTCATCCCGTTCGGCGACATGGCCACCGTGCTCGCCCACCACGGCTCCGCCGGCGCCGCGTTGGGCGTCCACGGCCTGACGGGGGTGGCGATGGTCGTCACCGGCCTGCTGACCCTCCGGGAGACGCGCCGGCTGTCCGGTGCCCCGACGTCCGCCCCGTCGTCTGCCCCGACGTCCGCCCCGGTCCCCGTTCCGGCCCGCGCCGCGGGCTGAGCGTGGGAGCGCGCGGAGCCCCCGCCCGGGGAAGGTCCCGGGCGGGGGCTCGGTGGTGCGGGTGCGTGGGGGCGCTCAGCCCGCGGGGGTGAGCAGGGGGTCGGTGCGGGTGAGGGTGACGCCCATGCGGTGGAAGGCGTCGACGGCGGCGGTGTGGCCCTGGGGGGAGAGGGCGGCGACGGCGTCCTCGACGACGGTGGTGGGGTAGCCGAGGTTGACGGCGGTGCGGACGGTCTCGCCGACGCCGTACTCGGTGGCGATGCCCGCGATGACCAGGTCGGTGGCGCCGAGGCGGTTGAGCCGGTCGGCGAGGTCGGTGCCGGCGAAGGCGTCGATGCCGTACTTGGTGACCACCTCGTTGCCGGGGCGGGCGGCGACCTCGGGGGCGAAGCGGTTGAAGGCGGAGTCGGGGCCGCCGTCGCTGCCGTCCATCCGGGCGTAGCGGACCAGGACGACGGGCCGGCCGGCGGCCTCGAAGGCGGTCTTGAGCCGGGCGGCGGAGCGGACCACCTCGGGGCCGCTGAGCGGGGCGACCGGGCGGCTGACGATCCACTGCTGGAGGTCGACCAGCACCAGGACGGTGCCGGGGGTGAGGGCGGCGGGGGAGTTGGGCATCGGGGTTCCTCGGTGGTCGGTCGTGACGGGTGGCGGCCGGTCGCTCACTCGGCGGCGACGAGCAGGGCGGTCCAGGTGAAGCCGGCACCGGCGCTCAGCAGGATGGCGATCCGGCCGGGTTCGAGCAAGCCGCGGGTGTGCAGGTGGGCCAGGCCGGCGGCGGCGTCGCCCGCGCCCAGGTGGCCGGTGCGGGTGCCCAGGTCGAGCACCTCGACGCCGGTGAGTCCGAGGCGCTCGACGGCCGGGAGGTAGGCGGTCTCCAGGACGGTGCGGCCGAGCCGGGGGAGCAGCAGGTGGCCGAGCCGGGGGTCGTCCGGGGCGAGGCCGGCGTCGGCGAGGGCGCCGCGGACGGCCCGGGCCACGCCCTCGCCCGCGGTGGCGGCGAAGTGCGGGCCGAGGCCGTCGCCGAGGAAGGCCTTCTTGGTGCGCCGGATGTCGAGGGTCTCGCCGTTGGCGCGGGGCGCGGGGGAGAAGGCGTCGTGGCCGCGGTGCATGGACTCCAGGTCGGGGGCGGCGGCGGTGTGCGCGGCGAGCAGCCGGTACGGGCCGCGCTCGCGGTCCAGCACGAGCGCGGTCGCGCCGTCCCCGTAGGCGACCCCGTAGTCGCCCTGCCAGCGGTCGAAGCCGGGGGCGGCGAAGCGGTCGCCGGTGGTGACCAGGGCCCGTTCCAGGGCCGGGTCGGCGGCCAGCCGGACGGCCGCCAGCTCGACCGCGGTGGCCCCGCCGTTGCACATCTGCTGGACGCCGAGCGGCACCGCCCGTACGGCGCCCGCGTGTTGGGCGACGTAGTGGGCGGGGGACCAGAAGTCGTGCCCCTGGTGGTAGATCCAGGCGTGGACGACCAGGCCGATGGACTCGGCCGGGCAGCCGGCCTCGCCGATCGCCTTGGCGGCGGCGAGGACGGCCATCTCGGGGCCCGAGGGGCCGTCGCTGACGGGCAGTTCGAGGTAGCCGTCCTTGGCGGCGTTCTCGGCGGTGACCCGCCCCCCGGCGACCGCCGCTGCCGCGGTGTCCGTGGTCGGGGGGAGCCAGTCGACCACGGCGGCGATCCGGGGCGGTGGGTCGAAGCGCATCGGGGCGGTCCTCAGGGGTAGGGGTCGGCGGGCGGGGCCAACGGGCGGGGCCAACGGGCGGGGCCAACGGGCGGGGCCAACGGGCGGGGCCAACGGGCGGGGCCAACGGGTGGGGTCAGCGGGCGGGGTGGTGCAGGGCCTCGTCCAGCAGGGCGGTGACCCGGTGCGCCTCGTGCAGCGGGAGCCGGGCGTGGACGTGCTGGTCGGGGCGGACCAGCACCACGGAGCCGCGACCGGAGCCGCGACCGGACCCGCGGCCGGACGACCCGCGAGCGGGGTCGGGCTCGGCCGGTGCGCCGTCGTGCAGGGTGCCGGTGGCGTCCAGCACCCGGACGTCCAGCAGCCCGGGGTGGCGCTTCTCGGCCTGCTCCAGGGCGCGGGCGACCCGCGGCGGCAGGGCGGTTCCGGGCAGTTCGACCAGCAGGGTGTGCTGGAGGTCGGAGACGGCCTCGCGCAGCGACAGCCGGCGGCCGAGCCGGCGGTCCCAGACCTGCCGGTCGGGGGTGAGCGCCCCGGGCACGAAGCGGTGGCCCCAGAGCTTCCAGCTGCGCAGCCTGGTCTCCCGGCCCTCGCCGTAGACGGTGCGCAGGCCGGCCAGCCAGGGGATGTAGTCGAGGTCGAACAGGCCGAACCGGGAGGCGGTCGCGGCGGCCCGGTCGCGGGCGGTGACCTGGGCGGGCTTGCGCAGCAGCCAGGCGCGGGTCTGCAGGTCGGCCTGGCGGACGACGGCGCGGGCGACCTGGGTGCGCTCGGTGTGGTAGCTGTCGAGCAGCGGCGTGCCGGCCTCGCCGCGCCAGACCAGGGCGAGCTTCCAGGCGAGGTTCTGGGCGTCGGTGACACCGGTGTTGAGGCCCTGGCCGCCGGCCGGGCTGTGGATGTGGGCGGCGTCGCCGACCAGGAACACCCGGCCCTCGCGGTAGCGCTCGGCGTGCCGGGCGTGCACCGCGAAGGTGCTGGTCCAGGCGGAGTCGCGGAGGGTGAGGCCGCCCGGGCCGCGCTCGTCCACGACCTGCTGCATCAGCTCCAGGGTGGCGTCCTCGGGGGCGAGGCCGGGCGGGAGCGAGGTGAAGACCCGGGAGCGGCCGCCGGGCAGTCCGATGATCACCAGCACGCCGCGCGAGGAGCAGAAGTAGTGGGCGGCGTCGTGCTTGAGCGGGCCGTCCACGTAGGCGTCGACCAGCATGAAGGTGTTGGGGTAGGTGAGGCCCTCGAAGCTGAGGCCGAGCAGCTCCCGGACGGTGCTGCCGGCCCCGTCGCAGCCGAGGACGTACGCGTACTCGGCGCGCCGCTCGGTGCCGTCGGCGCCGCGCAGCACGGCGACCACGTGGTCGGGGTGCTGCTCCAGCCCGGTGAGCGCGGTGCCGCGTTCGACCTCGCCGCCGAGCCGGGTGACGGCGGCGCCGAGCAGGTCCTCGATCTCGGGCTGGGGGAGGATCACCGGCTGGGCGCGACCGGTCAGGTCGAGCGTGGCGATCGGGCGGCCCTCGGAGTAGTAGTGGAAGGCGTCGACCGGCAGGCTGCGGGCGGCGGTGCCGGCCGGGTCGGCGAGCCGGCGCAGCACCTCCAGGGTGCGCGGCCACACCAGCAGGGCCTTGGTGAGCGGGGAGGGGGCCGGGGCGCGGTCGACCAGGTGGATGTCGACGCCGCGGCGCAGCAGTTCGGCCGCGGAGGTGAGTCCGACCGGGCCGGCGCCGACGATCAGGACGGGCCGTCTGCCGGTGGGGCGGGGGGCGGTGGGGTCGGCGCTGCTGGTCACGTCTCTTCTCTCGTACGGGTGTCGGGCGGGTGCCGGGCCGGTTGCGGTGCGGGCCCCGTCGTCGTCAGGGGAGGTCGTTCGGGGGCGGGCGGTGCGCCTGGACTACGCGGCGGCGTGCCAGCGCAGCAGGCTGCTGCCGATCGACATGCCGCCGCCGAAGCCGGAGAGCAGCACCAGTTCGCCGTCGCGCAGGGCGCCGGCGCGGTTGGCGGCGTCGAGGGTGATCGGGACGGAGGCGGCGCCGGTGTTGCCGTACTCGGCGACGGTGAGGTGGGTGCGGGCGCGCTCCAGGCCGAGCGAGGGCAGGATCTCGGCCAGCATCTGGCCGTTGGCCTGGTGCGGCACGAAGTGGTCGACCTCGGTGCCGGTGCGGTCGGCCCGGCGGAGCAGCTCCTTGACCGTGAGCGGCAGCCGGTCGGTGACGAACTCGCGGACCTCGCGGCCGTTCATGGCGAACCAGTGGTCGCCCTCGGCCAGGCTCTCGGGCGAGGCCGGTCTACGGCTGCCGCCGGCCGGGACCCGGATGGTGCGGTGGTGCCGGCCGAAGGTCTCCAGCAGGGAGGTCTCGATGCCGTAGCCGGCCGGGACGGGGCCGAGCACGACGGCGCCGGCGCCGTCGCCGAACAGGATCGCGGTGCGGCGGTCGGTGGGGTCGATGATCCGGGAGTAGACGTCGGCGCCGATCACCAGCGCGTGGCCGCCGTCGGCGATCAGGCGGTGGGCGGTGTGCAGGGCGAAGGCGAAGCCGCTGCAGACCGAGTTCAGGTCGAAGGCGGCGGCCTGCTCGGCGCCGATCAGGTCCTGCACGATGGCGGCCGTGGCGGGCTGCGGGTGGTCGGGCGTGGAGGTGGCCACGACGATGTGGTCGAGCTGGCCGGGGCGGATCCCGGCGTCGGCGAGGGCGGCCCGGGCGGCGTGCGCGGCGAGGTCGGAGGTGGCCTCGCCCTCGGCGGCGTAGCGCCGCTCGCTGATGCCGGTCTTGCGGTGGATCCACTCGGCGGTGACGCCGGCCCGGGAGCCGACCAGGGTGTTGTCGACGGCGTTCGCGGGCAGGTGCGACCCGGTGCCGAGGATGCCGATGGACGACGCGTGCTGCTGCGCTGTCTGCATGATCGATACAGTATCAGAGGCCTGACTTAGGTCAATGCCTTGTCCAGTATCGCAATGTTAATGAATGGGTGGACCATAGGCTGTGTCCGAAGCATGAGGCTCCCTGGGCACGGGGCGTCCGGCCCCGGATATGGGAAAGGCCGCCCCCTCGACGCCCCGGGTGGTGATCGGGCGTCCAGGGGGCGGCCTTCCGCCCCGGACTGCGGTGCTGCCGCGGTGCGGCTCAGTCGGTCTTGCGCAGAGCCGCCGCCGAGCGTTCCAGCAGCTCGCGCAGCTGGGCCTGCTCGGTGTCGTCGAAGGCGTCGGTGAGCCGCTTCTCGACCCCGCGGGCCAAGGTGTCGGCCTTCTTCGCCAGTGTGCGGCCGGAGCGGGTGAGCTTGGCCACGAGCACCTTCTGGTGCACGCTCGACGTCTCACGGGTGATGAGGCCCTTGTTCTCCAGATTGGTCAGGATCGTGGTCATGGTCTGCGGCGTGACCATGCACTCCCGGGCCAGCTGCGCCCCGGACATTCCGGAGGACTGCTGGAGCACGAGCAGGGTCACGTACTGCGGAACCGTCAGGTCGACGGTGCGCAGCGCGCGGGTCTTCTCGCCGATCAGCGCCTGCTCGGCCCGCTTGATGGCATGGCCCAGGCGGTCGTGGAAATCGAGCGGAGCTGAGTTCGGCTGGTTGGAGCTGTTTTCGGTCACAGTGATCGCATCCCTGGCTGCCCCCCACGGCGGATTATTCGGACTTTAAGGTACATCAGTGGGCTGATCAGTCGCTACGTACGAACTGATTCGGGCCAACCGGGTCGGCTTCCGGTGCGGACACCGCTGCCACGGCGCGCCGCAACAGTGAGCGGAAAACCACCACCTCCTCCGCCAGGAACGAGCTGACCAGCCGTTGTTCGGCCGTGTGCTCGGCCGCCTCGCCCCGGACCGTCAGGGCCCGGCCCTCCTCGGTCAGCCGCGCGGTGAAGACGTGCGAGTGGACCGAGGAGACCTGCCGGCGGACCAGCCCGCGCCCCTCCAGGGAGGCGAGCCGGGTGGCCATGGTCTGCGGCGTGACCAGGCAGTGCCGGGCCAGCTGCGCCCCGGACGCGTCCGGGTGCTCGGCCAGTACCCGGAGGGTCAGGTACTGCGGCACGGTCAGGCCGACCGTGCGCAGCGCCCGGCCGCGCGCGGCCATCATGGTCTGCTCGCACTGCTTGAGGAGGTGTCCCAGCCTTCGGGAGGGGACGTCCTGGTCGGGGGGAGCCACGGGGCCTCCTCGGTGGTCGGAACCTGAACTGCTACTCAGAACCTTAATACTTCGTAGAGCCCTGATTTACAACTCGGAAAACGAACTCGTCTGCGGGGCAAGTCAGTAGCGGGTTCCGACCGGGGCCGGGAGGGAGTCCAACGCGGCCAGATCGTCGGCGCTCAGCAGGACCTCGGCGGCCGCGGCGTTCTGCTCGATGTGGAGCCGGCGGGTGCTGCCGGGGATCGGCACGACGTGCTCGCCCTGGGCCAGCGTCCAGGCCAGGGCGACCTGGGCGGGGGTGGCGCCGTGGCGGGTGGCGACCTCCTGGATGCCGTCCGAGATCCGCTGGTTCTGCGCCCGCGCCTCCTCCTGGAAGCGCGGCAGCCGGGCTCGGAAGTCGTCCTGGTCAGGCGCGTTCTCGCCGTCGAAGCGGCCGGCCAGGAAGCCCCGGCCGAGCGGGGAGAACGGGACGAAGGCGGCGCCGTTGGCCTTGCACCAGGGCAGCACCTCGGCCAGCGGGTCCCGGCTCCACACGGACAGTTCGGACTGCACGGCGCCGACCGGGGCGATCGCGTGCGCCGCGTCCAGCTGGCCGGCGGAGACCTCGCACAGGCCCAACTGCACGATCTTGCCCGCCTGCTGGAGCTCGGCCAGGGCGCCCCAGCTCTCCACCAGCGGGACCCTCGGGTCGACCCGGTGCAGGTAGTAGACGTCGATCCGGTCGGTGCCCAGCCGGCGCAGCGAGCCCTCCACCGCGGCGCGCAGGTGCTCCGGCCGGCCGTCGGCGGACACCTGCACCGAGCCGAGGTGGGACTCCGGGCCGGCCTTGAGGCCGCCCTTGGTGGCGAGCACGACCTGCTCGCGCAGCCCGCCGCGGAGTGCCTCGCCGAGCAACTCCTCGTTGGTGAAGGGGCCGTAGAGGTCCGCGGTGTCGAGCAGGGTGATGCCGAGGTCGATGGCGTGCCGGATGGCGCCGATCGACTCCTCGGTGCTCTGCAGCTGGGAGGTGTACACCCAGTTCATCCCCATGCAGCCGAGGCCGATCGGGCCGACGGCGGGTCCCTCGGCGCCCAGGGTGCGCTGCTGTGCCATGGAAGGTCTCTCCTCGTGGTTGGTGCGGTTCGGGGGTGGGGGCGTGCGGGCGGGGGTGGTGAAGCGGGCTGGGGAAGAGTGCGGGTGACGAAGCGTCAGTACCGCGAGCCGACCGGGGCCGGCGCGGAGTCCAGCTCGGTCAGGTCGGCGTCGGACAGCCGCAGGTCGGCCGCGCCGGCGTTCTCGGTGAGGTGGCCGATCCGCTTGGTGCCGGGGATCGGGACGACCTGCTCGCCCTGGGCGAGGGTCCAGGCCAGGGCGACCTGCCCCGGGGTGGCGCCGTGCCGCTCGGCGACCCGCCGCAGGGTCTCGACGATGGCGAGGTTGGCGGCGAAGGCCTCCCGGGCGAAGCGCGGGTTGGCGGTGCGGTAGTCGTCCGGCGCGAAGGCGTCCGGGCTGGTGTAGCCGCCGGTGAGGAAGCCTCGGCCGAGCGGGGAGTACGGGACGAAGGCGGCGCCGTTGGCCGAGCACCAGGGCAGCACGTCGGCGAGCACCTCCCGGCTCCACAGCGACAGTTCGGTCTGGACGGCGGCGACCGGGTGGACGGCCTGCGCGGCCGCCAGCTCCTCGACGCCGACCTCGGAGAGGCCGATGCCGCGGACCAGGCCGGCCTCGACCAGTTCGGCCATCGCGCCCCAGGACTCGACCAGCGGGACGTCCGGGTCCACCCGGTGCAGGTAGTACAGGTCGACGTGGTCGGTGCCGAGGCGCTTGAGCGAGGCGCGGATCGAGGCGTGGATGTGCTCGGGGCGGCCGTTGCGGTACATCGGCCGGTCCGGCTCCTGGACCAGCCCGACCTTGGTGGCCAGGACGGCCCGCTCCCGGCGGCCGGCCAGTGCCCGGCCGAGCAACTCCTCGTTGCTGTGCGGGCCGTAGACGTCCGCGGTGTCGATCAGGTTCATGCCCTGGTCGAGGGCGTGGTGGACGACCTCGACCGAGGCGGCCTCGTCGTAGCCGCCGGTGGTGTAGAAGTCGGTCATCCCCATGCAGCCGAGGCCGATGGCTCCGACGTCGAGGCCGGTGGGGCCGAGGTGGCGGCTGTGCATGATCTCTTCCTTCGCGGTGGTCTGGGGGCGCAGCGGGCGGCAGCGGGTGCGGGAGGTGCGGGAGGTGCGGGAGGTGCGGAGGCGGAGCGGTCCGGGCGGGGCGGCGGGTTCACCGCGCCCCTCCCGGACCGGTCGCTCGGGTCTGGCCGTCAGGCCGGTCGAGGCGGGCGTCAGCGCCCGGCGCCGACCGGCTCCGCGGCCTGCTCGGCCTCCGGGGCGGTCACCGCGGAGGCGGCGGCCTTGCGGTCACGGAGCATCACGGCGATCAGCGGGGCGCTGAGCGCGGCCACGCCGGCCAGGATCCACAGCACGGTGCGCAGCGCGTCGGTGTAGCCGTCGGCGAGGAAGGTGTGGAAGGCCTGGCGGCCGGCCTCGGCGACACCGGACTCCGGGTCGGCCAGGTTGCCCTGGGCGACCTTGGCGGCGAGGCCGTCCGGGTTGCCGGTGAAGCCGCTGCCGTAGGAGTCGAGGTTCTTGGAGACGTTGGAGCTGACCAGGCTGACCAGGACGGAGCCCATGCCGGCGATGGCGATCGCCTCGCTGGCCAGGCGCATGGTGTTGAACATGCCCGCGGCCATGCCGGCCCGCTCCGGCGGGACGGAGCCGATCGCGGCGCCGTCCAGCAGGCCGAAGGAGATGCCGACGCCGGTGCCGATGATCAGGAACGGGCCGATCAGGCCGGCCACGCCGATGCCCGGGTGGATGGTGGTGAGCCAGGCGGCGCCGCCGGCGACCAGCAGCAGGCTGACGGCCAGCAGGGTGCGGACCGAGATCTTCTGGGCGAGGCGACCGGCGATGATCGGGAAGACCAGCACGGGGGCGGTGAGCAGCAGCATCACGGCGCCGGCCTCGGAGCTGCTGAACCGGTTGGCGCCCATGAAGTAGGAGGGCAGGAAGACCAGCAGGCAGACGAAGCCGAAGGCGAGCGCGACGGGGACGAAGCAGATCGCGACGAAGCGGCCCTGGGTGAACAGGGTCATGTCGAACATCGGGCGCTCCTGGCGCAGTTCGACGATCACGAAGAGCGCGAGCAGCAGCACGAAGCCGGCCAGCAGGCCGAGCACGACGGGGCTGGTCCAGCCCTGCTGGGGGCCCTCGACCATGGCGAGGGTGACCAGCGCGAGGCTGGTGGTGAAGGTGACGGTGCCGCCCCAGTCGACGCCGCGGGCGTCCGGGTCACGGGATTCGGTGATGCGCGGGAGGGCCAGCAGCAGCGCCAGGTCGATCGCCGCGTGCAGCAGGAAGACCGAGCGCCAGCCGAAGGAGGAGACCAGCAGGCCGGAGGTGGAGGGGCCGAGGGCGAGTCCGACGCCGAAGGACGATCCGAGGACGCCGAAGGCCTTGGCCTGGGCGGGTCCGGAGAAGGTGGTGGCGAGCACCGCGCTGCCGGCGGTGAGCACCGCGGCGGCGGCCGCGCCGGCCAGCAGGCGGGCGCCGTCCAGCAGGTAGATGTTGCTGCTCAGGCCGCTGACCAGGGAGCAGAGGCCGAAGAGCGTGATGCCGATGCCCAGCATTCTGCGGCGGCCGACCAGGTCGGCGATGGCGCCGCAGGCGAGCATGAAGCTGGCGAAGGTCAGGTTGTAGCCGTTGACCACCCACTGGAGCGGTCCGAGGCCCGCGCCGAGGTCGGTGGCGATCTTCGGCAGGGCCACCGAGGCGCCGGTGAGCGAGGCGGGGAGCAGCCCGCCGGCGATGCACACCGCGGCGAGCGTGGTGCGTGGGTAGCTCTTCATGGGTCGAGGACTCCGATGTCGAAGGTGTCGATGAGTTCGATTAGCAGCAAGAACCCTGGTCGGTATCAGGGTTCTTACTCATGGCAGAGGACGCTATAGGTTCGCCGTGGCGGCCGTCAAGGCGGTCGGTTGACCTCGCATCGGGATTCTTGGGGAAGTCTTGATATGAGACAGGGTCGTAAGCTGTCTACGAATGCTGATACTGTCCTGGGCAGCTGGCCTCCCGTCAGGAAGGCGGGAGAGGGCTGCAATTCAGCCTTTTGCCTGTTCAGAGACGCGCGCCACGCGCACTTCATGTGATGGGGGCATTGACATGACGCATCGGACCGAGGTTCTGTACCTGGTCGGCGACCGCTTCGGCGCTCTGGCCACGAACGACGGGGTGGCCACCGCGGGTGGGTTCGTCAAGGAGCTGCGGGCGGGGCGCTACAGTGACCCCGAGCTCCGCCTGACGCTGATCAACGGTCAGGGCATGAGCTCTTACGAGTGGGACTGGGTGGCCCGCGAGATCACCCGCTACGGTGCGGCCGAGCGCATCTCGGTGCCCGAGCTGCAGCCGAGCCTGGCCTACCGGGACGAGGCGCACAAGCACCGCGAGCAGAACGTCCTGATCGCCGGCCTGCGCCAGATCGACGCGCTGCGCTACCAGGCGGACCTGAGACTGGACAACGACAACGAACTGCTCCTGGACCACACCACCGGCCAGCACATCCAGGGCATGATCATCATCGAGGCGGCGCGGCAGATGTTCCTGGCCGTCACCGAGCGGTTCTACGCCTCGGCCTGGCCGGAGCGGCAGTACTACTACGTGATCAAGAGCTTCGACACGGACTTCGAGAACTTCCTGTTCCCGCTGGACGCCACCGTCGACTACGAGATCCTCAGCGCGAGCATCGACAACCCCGAGCGGCTGTCCTTCGGCGTCGAGATCGCCGTCCACCAGGGCGGTGCCCGCGCCTCGCTGTCCCGGGTCGAGTTCACCGCCTTCGAGAGCGACGTCATCTCGCAGAAGGAGGGCAAGCGCGCGGCCCGCACCGTCGAGCAGGTCCGCCTCGCCCGCACCGAGCAGGAGCGGGAGGGCGAGCTGGTCGTCGCCGGCTCGCGCTGACCCACCCCACCCGGCCCGACCGGCCGCGGACGCATCCCGGACGGACCCCGGACGCCATGACGAACCCCAGGAGCACCCAGTGACCCGCCCGACCGGCCCCGCGGCCTTCTTCGACGTCGACGAGACCTTGATCAACGTCAAGAGCATGTTCGACTTCCTGGCCTTCCGGTACCGGGTCGAGGGCCGCCCGGAGTCCGACTACGCGCGGGACCACGGCGCCCTCCGCCGGCTGGCGGACGGCGGCGTGCCGCGCGAGGAGGTCAACCGGGCGTACTACCGGCTGTTCACCGGCGTGCGGGAGGCCGACCTCGCCGAGCAGGGCGAGCAGTGGTACCGGCAGCGGACCGGGGAGGGGGAGCTCTTCCACGCCCCCGCCCTGGCCGCCTTCCGCCGGCACACCGAGCAGGGCCACCACACCGTCCTGGTCTCCGGGTCCTTCCCCGGCTGCCTGGACCCGATCGCCCGGTACGTCGACGCCGGCACCGTCCTGTGCAGCCGCCCGCTGGTGGCCGACGGGATCCTCACCGGTGAACTGGAGCGGCCGATGATCGGCGCGGCCAAGGCCGTCGCCGCCCGCGAGCTGCTCGACCGGGGCGGCTTCGACCCGCGGGAGTGCCACGCCTACGGCGACCACTCCTCCGACCTCGACCTGCTCCGACTCGTCGGCCACCCCACGGTGGTGGGCGACGACCCGGTGCTGACCGAGCACGCCGACCGCGGGGGCTGGAGCCGGCTGCCCGGCCTCGGCCACGGCGCGGCGCAGCACTGACCGACCGACCGTCCCACCCCCCTGGGGGGGGGGCGGGGGGGGCCCCCCCCCCCCGGGGGGCCCCCCCCCCCCCCCCCGCGCCGGGGGGGGGGGGGGACCGGCCCCCCGCGCGCCGGGAGCCGGGGGGCGGCGGGGCGG
>NZ_JBHWIV010000005.1:117194-173553 GCF_042731675.1 Kitasatospora sp. NPDC059827
GGGCCGCGCCCTGGCGCGGGGGCGTGACCAGCGTCCCCCCACCCCCCCCCCCCCCCGGGGGCCCCCCCGCGGCCCCCCCGGGCGGCGCGGCCCCCCCCCCCGACCGACCCGGTCCGCTGTTCGGCGGCTCGACGCGCCCCGCAAGGGCGCGAAGCGGCTCGAAGCGGACCGGCCCGGTCCACCGAAGTACCCCGCCGTAACCGGCAGTTCACGCGGTACCCGGCAGTTCGCGCAGTACCCGGCCGTTCACGCGGTGCGCCGCGGTCCACGCGGCTCGCCGCGGCGCCGACAGACCAGTAGCAGCAGCAGTTCGACAGCACAGCAGCCAGGAGGCATTCCCATGCGCGCCATTCGTTTCGACAGCTACGGCGGCCCCGAGGTCCTGACCCTCGTCGAGGTGGAGATCCCCGAGCCCGGTGCGGGCGAGGTGTCGATCGACGTGGAGTACGCGGGCGTCAACTTCGCCGAGGTGATGTTCCGCCGCGGCCAGTTCCAGCCCGGTACCCCGCACGTCCCCGGCCTGGAGGTCACCGGGACCGTCCGCGCCGTCGGCGAGGGCGTCACCAACCTGCGCCCCGGCCAGCGGGTCTCCGCGATCACCCTGGCCGGCGGCGGCTACGCCGAGGTCGCGGTGGCCCGCGAGCGGCTGACCGTCGCCCTCGACGGCGAGCTGGACGCCATCCCCGGCCCGGTCGCGGCCGCCTTCCCCTGCAACCTGCCGGTCTCCTGGGCGATCCTGCACGACGTGGCCCGGGTCCGCGAGGGCGAGAGCGTCCTGGTGCTGGCCGGAGCCGGCGGCGTGGGCAGCGGCGCCGCGCAGATCGCCCGCAACCTGGGCGCCGGCGCCGTCTACGGCGCGGTGAGCACCGCCGACAAGGCCGCGTTCGCCAAGGAGAAGTTCGGCTACGACGAGGTGTTCACCTACGACGAGCTGGAGGAGCGCCTCGCCGAGGTGACCGGCGGCCGCGGCGTCGACATCCTGCTGGACTCCATCGGCGGCCCGCTGCGCGCCAAGGCCCTGGACCTGCTGGCCCCGCTCGGCCGCCACGTGGTCTTCGGCAACGCCTCGCAGCAGGACCACACCTACGAGGCCAACCAGATGTGGTACACCGCCAAGACGGTGGCCGGCTACAACATCGGCGGCCTCGCCGACCAGCAGCCCGACCTGGTCCACGGCCACCTGGTGGAGGCCGCCCGCCAGCTCGCCACCGGCGCCGTCCGGATCGAGACCACCGAACTCGCCCTGGAGGAGGCCGTCAAGGCGCACGAGATCCTGGAGGCCCGCGGCTCCACCGGCAAGCTCGTCCTGCGCGTCAAGGCCTGACACCCGGCCGCCCGTACCAAGGGCCGCCTCCGCCATCCGGCGGGGGCGGCCCTTCGGCGTTCCCGCGCGCGAGCCCGTCCGGAAGCCCGTCCGAAGGCCCGTTCGCCGGCCCGGCCGAAGGCCCACGCGGAACCGCCGTCCCGGGGTCCGTGAGCGCAACCCCCTTCTGGAGTCCTTCTGATCGCCTTTCGACACTCGGGCCGCGGCGGAGGCCCCGTGAAAGGTGGTTGGAAAGCGCACCGGTCTGGACTGGTCCCAGCCGGGGCCGCCCGGCGGAACCGGACCGGGACCACACCCCGGGCCGGGCGAAGGCGCACGACAGCACAGTGAACAGCACATGGGGGAGAGCGCAATGACGAAGACCCGGATCATGATCCGCACCGTGCTCGGCCTGGCGGCCGGCGCGATGGCGGTCGGGGTGGTCCTGGCGGTCGCCGGCCCGGGCAGCGGGTCGGTCGACGACACCCACTGGGGCATGGCGCACTCCTCGGCCGACACCCACTGGGGCGCGCCGGTGCCGGTCGCGGACGACACCCACTGGGGCGCGCCGGTCACCGACGACACCCACTGGGGTGTGACCGGGCCGGAGTTCGCCCCCGGCGAGTGAACGACCGGCGAGTGAACGACCGGCGAGTGAACGACCCGAGGGGTCGGGACCGATCGTCAACGGACACGGAGGAAAAGGTCATGGGCGGGACACGCCGGATGATGAAGCTGGGGGCGTTCATGCTCGTCCCCGGGTACCACGTCGCCTCCTGGCGGCACCCGGCGGCGCGGGCCGACGGCGGCCTGGACTTCGGCCACTACCGGGACCTGGTGCGCACGGCCGAGCGGGCCAAGTTCGACATGTTCTTCGTCGCGGACGGCGTAGGCATCCGCACGCCGTACCAGGACGCCGACGAACTCAGCCGCTGGGGCCGGTTCCTGCAGTTCGACCCGATCACCCTGCTGTCCGCGCTCTCGGTGCACACCGAGCGGATCGGCCTGGCCGCGACCGCCTCGACCACCTACAACGAGCCGTTCCACCTGGCCCGCAAGTTCGCCTCGATCGACCACCTGAGCGCGGGCCGGGCGGCCTGGAACATCGTGACCTCGGTGACCGACGCCGAGGCCCGCAACTTCAACCGGGACTCCCAGCCGGACCACGGCGCCCGCTACCACCGGGCCCGCGAGTTCATGGAGGTGGTCACCGGGCTGTGGGACAGCTGGGAGGACGACGCCTTCCTCTTCGACAAGGACGGCGGGCAGTTCTTCCGGCCGGAGAAGCTGCACGTACTCGGCCACAAGGGCGAGCACTTCTCGGTCGCCGGCCCGCTCAACGTGGCCCGCCCGCCGCAGGGTTACCCAGTGCTGATCCAGGCAGGCGCCTCCGCCGACGGCCAGGACTTCGCGGCCCGGTGGGCCGAGGTGATCTTCACCGCCAGCCAGACGCTGGAGGAGGGGCAGGCCTTCTACCGGGCGATGGGCGAGCAGGTCCGGGCACACGGGCGCGACCCGGAGCAGGTGAAGATCATGCCGGGGCTGTTCCCGGTGGTCGGCCGCACCCGCGCCGAGGCCGAGGACAAGTACGCCGTACTTCAGGAACTCGTCGACCCGGTGGTCGGGTTCGGCCTGCTCACCCAGCTGCTCGGCGACGTCGACGTCTCCGGCAGCCCGGTGGACGGCCCGCTGCCCGAACTGCCCGAGACCCAGGGCAGCACCAGCCGGCAGCGGCTGGTCTACGACAAGGCGCGGCGCGAGGGGCTGACCATCAAGCAGCTCTACCAGTCCGTCTCCGGCGGCCGCGGCCACCGGGTGCTGATCGGCACCCCGGAGGAGATCGCGGACGCGATGGAGGAGTGGTTCACCGGCGGCGCGGCCGACGGCTACAACGTGATGCCGCCGGTGCTGCCGGACGGCCTGACCGACTTCGCCGACCTCGTCGTCCCCGAACTCCAGCGCCGCGGCCTGTTCCGCACCGAGTACGAGGGCACCACGCTGCGCGAGAACCTCGGCCTGGACCGCCCCGCCCACGGCGCCGCCGCCCGCGCCGAGAACGTCTGAACAGCTCGCACGTCATCCGAGAACCCGAGGAGCATCCGAGCATGCCGTCACTGGCACGAGACCTCAGAGAGATCCCCCCCTCGCCCCTGGTCCAGGTCGAGGAACTGCTCAGCCGCAGCGGCGACCTGGCCCCGATCGGCCTGCACCAGGGCAAGACGGTCTTCGAGCCCTGCGCCCGCCCCCGGCCGTGGAACGCCGAGGAGTTCGCCACCGCCGCCCACCAGCACGCCCCGCCCGGCGGTGTCCGACAGCTGCGCGAGGCCTTCGCCGAGCACCTGGCGGCCCGCCGCGGCAGCCCGGTCGAGCCCGCGCAGGTGCTGGTCAGCAACGGCGGCACCCACGCCATCTCGGTGCTGCTGCACGCGATCCTGGGCCAGGGCGACGAGGTGCTGGTGCTGTCCCCGCAGTGGCTGTTCGCCACCGGCCTGGTGTGGGCGGCCGGCGGGGTGCCGCGCGAGGTGCCGGTCTTCCTGGAGCTCAGCGCCGACGCCGACTTCGACTTCCTGTCGGTGATCGAGCGGGCGGTGACCGACCGCACCCGGGCGATCTACTTCAACAACCCCAACAACCCGACCGGCTACCGCCTCAGCGAGGCCCAGCTGGCGGCGCTCACCGAGCTGGCCGAGCGGCACGACCTGTGGCTGATCGCCGACAACGCCTACGAGAACTACGACTTCACCCGGACCGGCTTCGTCGACCCGGCCACCGTCGGGCGGGCCGCCGAGCGCACCTTCTCGGTGTACAGCTGCAGCAAGACCTACGCGATGCCGGGCGCCCGGGTGGGCTTCCTGGTCTCGCCGCCCGGCCTGGCCGAGGCGCTCACCAAGTGGTCCCTGCACTCGCTCTACTCGGTCTCCACCGCGGCCCAGTTCGCCGCGTACGAGGCGCTGCGCACCCCGGCCGAGGAGCTCACCCGCCGCCGCGACCGGGCCGCCGCGGCCTGGTGGCTCGCGGACTCCAAGCTGGAGGTCCCGCACACCGCGGTCTCCGGCGGGCTGTACACCTTCCTCGACCTGGCCGCCTACGGCGACGGCGAACGCTTCGTCCGCCGCTGCGCCGAACTGGGCGTGGGACTGGCCCCCGGCCGGGTGTTCGGCGCCCACTGCGCCGACTGGGCCCGGCTCTGCTTCACCGCCGCCACGCCGCCGCTGGTGGCGGAGGCGATCGACCGCATCAACAAGATCTACGGGGAGGGCATCGATGAGCACTGACACGGTGGTCCTGGAGCATTCCGGCCTGGCTCCGTTCCTGCGCCGCTACGACGCGCCGTCGCGCGTCGGCCTCAAGGTCAACGCCTACCGGGGTTACGAGGTGGAGGGCCTGGCCCGGGCGCTGGAGGCGCCCGAACTGGCCGACTGCCCGCTGGAGTGCGTGATGGTCGGCGACTCCTACTTCATGACCCACCTGGGCCGCCCGAGCACCGCGCTGGCCGACGACGCCGAGCGCGAATGGGCGATGGCCACCCTGACCGGGCTGGTCGCCGAGGTGCGCGAGGCGATCGACGCGCACTTCCCGGCCCACCGCCGGCCCTTCCTGCTGGCCGACCTGCCGGACGGCGCGACCGCGAGCCCCGCGGCCGCCCTCGCCGCCGGCGAGCGGTTCCGGGCGGCGGGCGCCGACGCGGTGAAGGTCGAGCTGGCCGGCGACGGCGACCTCGACTGCCTGGAGGCGCTCGCGCGGACCGGCGGCACCACCCTCGGCCACCTCGGCTACACCCCGCAGCGCGGCGAGCTGAGCCGGCACGGCGACAGCGTCGAGGGCGCGGAGCGGATGTTCGCCCAGGCCCGCCGGGTGCGGGACGCGGGCGCGGCCGGCCTGATCGTCGAGATGGTCAGCGAGCCCGTCAACCGGGCGCTGAGCCGCCCGGACGCCGCCGGCATCCCGCTGTACTCGGTGTTCAGCGGCCGGGCCGAGTGGGGCGGACAGAGCCTCAACGTCTGGGACGCGGTGGTCCGCCCGGCCCGCGGCGGCCGGTTCTTCCCGCCGACCGCGGTGATCGAGGCCGCCGAGGCCCCGACCCGCTACACCCCGGACCTGATCGCGGACCGCCTGCGCGAGCTGATCGGGCTCACCCTGGACGGCAGCTTCCCGCTGTCGCCGCGCACCGTCCTGACCCCCGAGGAGACCGAGCGGATCTCCGCGACCGAGCCCTGGAGCGCCCGATGACGACCACCCTCCCGACCGGCCCCTCCTCCGGCACCGAGGTCTTCGACCAGCTGGAGTCCGCGATCCGCACCTACTGCCGGCGCTTCCCGGCGGTCTTCACCCGGGCCAGCGGGCACCGGATGTGGGACGAGGACGGCCGCGAGTACCTGGACTTCCTGTCCGGCGCCGGCGCGCTGAACTACGGTCACAACCCGGCCGACGCCCGCCAGGCACTGGTGGACTACCTGCTCGCGGACGGCCCGGTGCACGGCCTGGACCTGCACACCGGCGCCAAGCGCCGCTTCCTGGAGCGCTTCCAGGAGGTCGTGCTGGCCCCGCGCGGCCTCTCCTACCGGGTCCAGTTCACCGGCCCGACCGGCACCAACGCGATCGAGTCCGCGTTCAAGACGGCCCGCCGGGTCACCGGCCGCACCGACATCGTCGCCTTCACCGGCGGCTTCCACGGCCTCTCGCTCGGCGCGCTCGCCGCCTCCGCCACCGCCTTCAAGCGCGACGCGGCCGGCGTCCCGCTGGGCAACGTGGTGCGGATGCCGTACGAGGGCTTCGCCGGCGAAGGTGTCGACACCATCGACTACCTGACCCGGATGCTGGACGACCCGGGCAGCGGCATGGACAAGCCCGCGGCCTTCGTGGTGGAGACCGTGCAGGGCGAGGGCGGCCTGGCCACCGCGACCCCGGAGTGGCTGCGCCGGCTGGCGCAGGTCGCCCGGGAGCGGGACATCCTACTGATCGTCGACGACATCCAGGCCGGCTGCGGCCGGACCGGCACCTTCTTCAGCTTCGAGGAGTCCGGCATCACCCCGGACCTGGTGTGCCTGTCCAAGTCGATCAGCGGCTACGGGCTGCCGATGGCGCTGGTGCTGGTCAAGCCGGAGCTGGACCAGCTCGGCCCGGGCGAGCACAGCGGCACCTTCCGCGGCAACAACCTGGCCTTCGTCACCGCCGCCGCCGTCCTGGACCACTGGGCCGACCCGGCGTTCACCGAGGGCCTGGCCGCCCGGGTGAAGGTGCTGGACGGCCTGCTGGCCGACCTCGCCCGGCGCTTCGCCGCGCTCGGCTGCACCCCGCGCGGCCGTGGCCTGATCCGCGGCCTCGGCTTCACCGACCCCGCCCTCGCGGACAAGGTCTCGCGCGCCGCGTTCGCCGCCGGGCTGCTGGTGGAGACCACCGGTGCGCGCGGCCAGGTGCTCAAGATCATGCCGCCGATCGTGCTCGCCGAGGACCGGCTGACGCACGGCATCACGCTGCTCGCCGACGTCATCGACGCGGTGTCCCGCAAGGAGGAGGACCGATGACCGATCTGCTGCACGACCTCGACACCCCCGGCGCCCCGGAGGCCGCGGACGGGCCCGACGACCACGCCCACGGCATCGACGAGACGGTGCTGCGCCGGCTCGCCGCGTCCTGGCCGCGCCGCGCCACCGTCCGCACCGACCTGGACCGGATCACCGACCCGGACCCGGCGGAGTACGACGCCGCGCTGCCCGACTACCCCGAGCGGCTGCTGCCCTTCGCCGAGCACCCGCTCTGGCTGGCCGCCACCCCGGAGCAGCGGCGGACCGTGCAGACGCTGGCCTGGCTGGTCTACAACGAGCGGGTCATCGCGGCCGAGGAGTACGTCGCCAACCCGACCTTCGCGATGATCATGCACGGCGTCTTCCCCGGCGCCGACGGCGTGCACACCAAGCGGGCGGTGCAGCAGACCCACGTCGACGAGGTGTGGCACACCTACATGCACATGGTCGCCATGCAGCGCACCCGGGAGCTGCGCGAGGTGACCGCCGAGCCGGCCTACCCGCACACCGTCACCTACCGGCGGCTGCTGGAGGCCGAGGCCAAGGTCTCCGAGAAGTGGGAGCGCGACCTCCTCAAGCTGGTCTGGACGACCGTCTCGGAGATCAGCGTCAACGCCTACCTGGAGCTGCTCTCCCGGGACGAGACCGTCCAGCCGCTGCACGCGCTCGTGCCCCGGCTGCACGCCCGCGACGAGTCCGCCCACTCCTCCGTGATGGTCGAGGTCGCCAAGGGCCTCTACACCCACCTGAACAAGGAGCAGCAGCGGGCCTTCGTCGGCGCCCTGCCCGAGGCCCTGAACGCCTTCGTCGCCCAGGACTTCGCGGTCTGGCCGGGCATCCTCAAGCACGCCGGGTTCGAGCGGGCCGACGAGATCGTCGCGGACTGCCAACGGGCCGCGGGCAGCAACCTGCTGGTGCGCGACTTCTCCGGGATCCGCCGGATCGTGCGCGAGATGGAGCTGACCGAACTGGTCGACTTCGACTTCGGGGTCGAGTGATGCGGCGGCCGGTCGGTCTGCGGGAGCTCTCCGCCGAAGGGCGCCGACTGGCCCTGGCCGCACTCGTCCAGTCCCTGGGCATCGGCCTGTTCACGGCCAGCTCGATCGCCTGGTTCACCCGGCACGTCGGGCTGTCCGCCAACCAGGTGGCGACCGGCCTCGCGGTGGCCGGCGCCGCCGCCCTGGCCGGCTCGCTGCTGGCCGGGGTGCTCGCCGACCGGCACGGCGCCCGGCGGGTGCTCGCCACCGTGTACGCGGGGCGCGGACTCTGCTTCCTCGCCTTCGCGTTCGTGACGGACCTCTGGCAGTACCTGCTGGTCACCCTCTTCTCGGTGGCCTTCGACCGGGCCGGCCCGCCGGTGCTCCAGGCCCTGGTCGCGGCCGCGCTGCCGCAGCAGCGCGACCGCAGCCGGCTGCTCGGCCTGGTCAACGTGGTGCGCAACATCGGCCTGGGGCTCGGCGCCATGGCCGGCGGGGTGACGCTCACCCTCGACACCGTCGAGGCGTACCGGATCACCATGGTGCTGATCACCGCGGCGTTCCTGGGCGGCGCCGTCCTGGTCCTGCGGGTGCCCGCCCCGCCCCGACCGGCCGCCGCCGCCACCCCCGTCGGCGGCGGCCCCCGGGCCCTGCCGGACCGCCACTACCTGGCGCTGACCGGCCTGAACTTCCTGTTGTCCTTCTTCGACGTGCTGCTGCTGGTGGCGATGCCGGTCTGGGTGCTGGACCACACCACCGCCCCGCACGCCACGGTGTCGGTGCTGTACGCGCTCAACACCGTCCTGGTGGTGGTCGCCCAGCTGCCGGTGAGCCGGCTCGCCGACGAGGTACGGCGCAGCAGCCGGATGCTGCTGTGGGGCGGGATCGCGCTGGCCGCCTGCAGCCTGTGCTTCGCCGCGGCGGGCGCGGTGCACGGCGCGGCGTCCGTCCTGATGCTGGTGCTGGCGATCGTGGCGCTGTCGGTGGGCGAGGTGGTCAGCACCTCGGCCACCTGGAGCCTGTCCATCGAGCTCGCCCCGCCCGAGGCGCGCGGCCGCTACCTGGCCGTGTTCGGCCTCGGCCTGGCCGGCCAGCGGGTGCTCGGACCGGTGGTGGTCACCGGGCTGCTGCTCGGCTCCGGCGCGGTCGGCTGGATCGGCGCGGCCGCGGTGTTCGCGCTGACCGGCGCCGCGGCGGAGCGGGTCGCGCTCGCCGGGCACGCCAAACTCCCCGCCCGGGAAACCGAATTGACGACAACGTGATGGATGCGAACGTAGGGAGACCGACCATGCGGATCGGATTCGCCGGACTCGGGACGATGGGCGGCGGCATGTGCCGGCGCCTGGCCGAGGCCGGTTTCGAGGTGGCGGCCTTCGACCTGGACGCCGCCGCCGCCGAACGGGCGGCCGAGCAGAGCGGCATCACCGCCGCGGCCGCGCCCGCCGGCCTGGCCGCGCCGGTCGTGGTCACCATGCTGCCGGACGGCGCCGCCGTCCGGGCCGTCGCCGAGCAGCTGCTGCCGGCCATGGCGGCCGGCTCGGTGCTGGTCGACACCGGCTCCAGCGACCCGGCCGACACCCGGGAGCTGCGCGAACTGGCCGCCCGGTACGGCGTGCACGTGGTGGACGCCCCGGTCTCCGGCAGCCCCGCGGCGGCCCGCGGCGGCGAGCTGACCCTGATGGCGGCCGGCGACCCGCAGGCCCTCGACCTGGCCGAGCCGGCGCTCACCGCCCTCGGCCGGGTGTACCGGGTCGGCCCGTCCGGCGCCGGCCACGCGTTGAAGGCGCTGAACAACCTGCTGTCCTCGGTCAGCCTCGCCGCCACCGCCGAAGTCCTGCTCGCCGGGCGGGCGTTCGGCCTCGAACCGGCCGTCATGCTGGAGGTGGTGAACGCCTCCACCGGCCGCAACCACGCCTCCGAGACCAAGTTCCCGGCGCACGTGCTGACCGGCACCTTCGACTCCGGCTTCGCCCTGCGGCTGATGCTCAAGGACCTGCGGATCGCCGACCGGCTGCTGGCGGACGCCGGCGGCCGCTCCGACCTGGGCCGGGCCTGCCGGGCGCTCTGGGAGGACGCCCGGGAGAAGCTGCCGGAGCAGGCCGACAACGTCGAGCTGGTCCGCTGGCTGGAGTCCGAGGCCGGACGGGAGCTGCGGTCATGAGCGAGCGCACCAGCCCCGCCGAGGGCGCGCCCGCGCCGCGGATCGCCGTGATCGGCGGCACCCCCGCCACCCTGCGCAAGGTGCGCGCCGCGGGCTTCGAGATCGTCTGGGTGTACGGGCCGCAGGAGCTGGACCCGGCCGGCCTGGCGCACGTCGCCGAGGCCTACCTGACGGACTACCGGGAGCCCGCCGCCGTCGCCGAACTGCTCGCCACCGTGCACCGGTCCCGCCCGCTGGTCCGGGTGGTCTCGATCATCGAGGACGGCCTGGAGCCGGCCGCCGCCGCGACCACCCGGCTCGGCCTGCCCGGCAACGGGCTGGACCTCGTCCAGGTGCTCCAGGACAAGCTGGCCTTCCGCACCCTGCTCGCCGAGCGCGGCGTGGACGCCGTCGCGGCCCGGATCGGGCACGGCACCGAGGACATCCGCGCCTTCGTGGCCGAGCACGGCCCGACCGTGATCAAGCCGCGCTACGGCTCCGGCAGCCTCGGGGTGCGCTTCGTCGAGGACCTCGCCGCCGTCGACGAGGCGGGCGCCTGGGCGGCCGGCTTCGGACTGCACTCCTTCCTGATGGAGCAGTTCCTGTCGGGCACCGAGATCAGCGTGGAGACCTTCAGCTACGCCGGCCGGCACGTGGTGCTCGCCTTCACGGCCAAGGAGAAGCTCGCCTCCTTCGTCGAGGTCGGCCACACCCAGCCCGCCCCGCTGGAGGACGCCACCGCCCGCCGGGTCGAGGACCTGGTCTTCGCGATGCTCGACACCGTCGGCCTGGCCGACGGCCCCGCGCACACCGAGGTGATCCTCACCGAACAGGGGCCCCGGCTGGTCGAGTCGCACAGCCGGCGCGGCGGGGACCGGATCACCGACCTGGTGAAGGAGGTCTACGGGATCGACACCGACGCCCTGGCCTTCCTCTGGTACGCCGGGCGCACCGACCCGGTCCGGCCCGGGGAGCCGTCCTGCGGCGCCTCGATCCGCTTCCTGACCGCCGAACCCGGCGTGGTCGCCTCGGTCGAGGGCCTGGACGGGGTGCTCGCCGACCCGGCGGTCGTCGACGCCTCGGTGAGCGTCGCCCCGGGCGACACCGTGGTGCCGATCGCCTGGTCCTACGACCGCTGCGGCCTGGTGCTGGCCCGCGGCCGGGACGGCCGGGACGCGGCCGAGCGGGCGAGCGCCCTCGCCGCCCGGATCGCGATCCGGACCGCGCCCGCCGAGACCGGCCCGCCGGCCCGCACCCTGGCCACCATCGCGGCCCGCCCGGACCGGCTGGTCGGCGCCGCCCCGGCCCCCGGCCCGGGGGCCGCCGAGTGAGCGTCGACGCCAAGGAACTGCGCGCCGCGCTGCGCCCGCACGCGGCCGGGATCGCGGTGCTCACCGCGCCCGGGCCGGTCGGGGTGACGATCACCTCCTTCACCTCGGTCAGCGCCAGCCCGGCCCTGGTCTCCTTCGCCCTGGCGGAGACGTCCAGCACCTGGCCGCGGGTCCGGGACAGCGAGTGGTTCGGCGTCCAGATCCTCGGCGCCCACCAGCAGGAGCTGGCCCGGCTGTTCGCCACCCCGGGCGCCGACCGCTTCGGCCCGGACACCCGCTGGCACCCCGGGCCGCACCAGGTCCCGCTGCTCGACGGCTGCCTGAGCTGGCTGGTCTGCACCCGGCACGACGTCCGCACCCTGGGCGACCACCACGTGGTCACGGCCGCCGTCACGGAGGTCCGCCGGGGCACGCCGGGCGACAGCCTGGTCCACCTGCACGGCGTGATGCAGCCGGTGGCCCAGCCCGCCCTGGCCAGGAGCTGATCCCGGCACGGGAGTTGACCCCGGCACGGGAGTTGACCCCGGCACGGGAGTTGACCCCGGCGCGGGAGTAGAACCCCCGGCCGGGAGCCGGCCCCCGCCCACCATCCGACTGGAGGAGCAATGGAGACGGAAGCACGACCGCCGCAGCAGCCGGCCACCGGGGCGACCGCCCCGCACGCCCTGGTGCTGGTGGACAGCGACCACGCCGACACCCCGTACGACGTCTGGGCGGCCGAACTCGGCGTCCGGCTGACCCTGCTGGTCTCCGAGGAGAAGTACCCGCAGTACGCCCACCTGCCGGCCGCCCGGTCGATCTCCGGCTACCACGGCGGCAGTGAACTGGAGCGGGTGGCCATGGAGTTGGCCGACGAGGACTTCGCCGCGGTGATCGCCCGCGGCGAGCGGGACGTGCTGCGGGCCGCCCGGCTGCGCGAGCTGCTCGGCCTGCCCGGCCAGCACTGGGACAGCGCCCTGGCCTTCCGCGACAAGGTCCTGATGAAGACGATGCTGCGCGAGAAGGGCCTGGACGTACCGGAGTTCGCGCCGGTGCGGGTCGCCCTCGACCTGTTCGGCTTCCTCCGCGAGCACGGCTACCCGGTGGTGGTGAAGCCCGCCCTGGGCTCCGGCTCCAAGGGCACCGTCGTGCTGCGCGACGAGGCCGACCTCACCGAACTGCTCGCCGGGGGCCTGCCGGACCACGCCGAGGTGGAGCGCTTCGTCGACGGCCGGATGTACGTCGTCGACGGCCTGGTCACCGAGGGCCGGTTGGCCGCCGTGTTCGTCTCGCACTACCTCAACGACTGCCTCACCTTCCACTCCGGCGGCTACCTCGGCTCGGCCCAGATGAACCGCGGCGAGCCGCTGGTGGACCGTCTGATCGAGTACGCCGAGACCGTGCTCACGGTGCTGCCCACCCCCGACTGCACCAACTTCCACCTGGAGGTCTTCCTCACCCCCGACGACCGCCTGGTGCTCTGCGAGGTGGCCAGCCGGACCGGCGGGGCCCGCACCACCGGGGCGATCCGCGCCGCCACCGGCTTCGACCTGGACCAGCGCTGGTTCGCCGCCCAGCTCGGCGAGCGGATCCCCCGGGCCGAGGAGCTGCGGGCCGTGCCGCCGGGCGGCTCCGGCGGCTGGGTGCTGTTCTACCCCGGGCAGGGCCGGCTGACCGGGCTGCCGCAGGACCCGCCGTCCTTCGTGGTCGAGGAGCGGATCAAGGGCACGGTCGGACACCGCTACCACGGCGGCGAGAAGTCCGGGGACTACCTCGGCGGCTATGTGATCATTGGCCGGGACGCGGCCGAAATCGCCGCCAACGCCGATGAGTTGGCCGCATGGTACGCGAACGGGATCAGCTGGGAGGAGTAGGAGTCGATGGACGAGCGGTACATCGTGATCGGCGCCGGGGCGGTCGGCGGCGTGGTCGGCGCGCGGCTGCACCGGGCCGGGCGGCAGGTGGTCCTGGTCGCGCGCGGCGAGCACGGCACGGCGCTGCGCGAGCACGGGCTGACCGTGCACGGCCCGGCGGGGGCGGACACCGCCCGGATCCCGGTGGCCGCCGGTCCGCAGGAGGTCGAGCTGCGCGAGGGCGACGTCCTGCTGCTGGCCGTCAAGACCCAGGACACCGCGGCCGCGCTGGCCGACTGGGCCGACCGCCCGGTCGGCCCGGCCGGTGCCCGGGCCGGCGCCCGGCTGCCGCTGGTCTGCCTGCAGAACGGGGTGGAGAACGAACGGCTGGCGCTGCGGCACTTCCGCCGGGTGTACGGCGCCATGGTCGTGCTGCCGGCCGCCTTCCTCACCCCGGGCGAGGTGCGCACCTGGTGCGGGCCGCGCACCGGCGCCCTGGTCCTGGGCCGTTACCCGGACGGCGTCGACGACACCGTCCGGGAGATCGCCAGGGACCTGCACCTGGCCGACTTCCGGGCCGTGCTGGACGAGGACGTGCTGTATTGGAAGTACGGCAAGCTGGTCGACAACCTGGCCAACGCCGTCGACGCGTTGTGCGGGCAGCGGCCCGGGGCCGAATCCGCGGAGCTGGCCGCCCGGGCGCGGGCCGAGGCCGTCGCGGTGCTGGAGCGTTCGGGCATCGCGTTCGCGACGCCCGAGGAGCTGACCGAACTGCGCCTCGGCGCGGTCGAGCGCCGGCCGTCGGACCCGGGGGCCGGGCACGGCTCGACCTGGCAGAGCCTCAAGCGGGGCGGCCGGTCCGCCGAGGTGGACTACCTGAACGGGGAGGTCGTGCTGCTGGGGCGCGGCTGCGGGGTGCCGACGCCGGTCAACGAGCTGCTCCAGGAGCTGGTGCACCGGTGGGTGCGGGAGCGCCGCGAGCCCGGCAGCCTTGCCGTGGCGGAGCTGGCCGAGCTGATCGGGCGGGCGGCGGACGAACAGCCCCTCGCGGCGGGGCAGTAGGCAGGGCAGTCGGCAGGGACCGGGCCGGGCGGTGGTCCGGCCGTCAGCAGCGGTCCGGGCGGCTCCCCAGGCGCAGCGCCGGTCCGGCCTCGGCGGCCGGTTCGGGGCTGCGCCGGGCCTCGGCCAGCAGGTCCTCGGTGCGCTCCAGCCAGGGCTTGGAACCGAGTTCGGTGAACAGCGTCCGGCAGGCCTTGAGGTGCCCGGCGGCCTGGGCGCGGTCGGCCCGGCGGAGCGCGATCTCGGCCAGCGCGTAGCGCGAGCGGCCCTCCACGGCCCGCTCGCCGACCTGCCGGGACAGCTCCAGCGCCCGGGTCAGGGTGTCCACCGCGCCGTCCAGCCGGCCCTCCCGGCGGTGCACCGTGCCGAGGCCGTGCAGCGCGTAGGCCTCGCCGATCCGGTCGCCGCCGGCCCGGACGATCCGCAGCACCTCCCGCAGGGCGTCCTCGGCCAGGTCCGTCCGCTCGGCCGACAGGTGCAGCTCGGCGAAGCGTTGCAGCACCTGGGCCTCCACCCGGACGCAGTGCTCCGCCCGGCAGATCACCAGGGCCTGTTCCAGCAGGGTGCGGGCCTGCTCGGGCCGGCCCGCCGTCATCCACCAGCCGGCCAGGCTGCGCAGGATGTGGGCCTCGCCGATCCGGTCGCCGACCAGCCGCATCACGGTCAGCGCCTCGTCGTACTTCTCCCGCATCGCCAGGTCGTCGCCGCGCACCCCGTCCAGGAAGGCGTCGTTGCGCAGCACCAGGGCCCGGCCGTGGTCGTGCCCGGCCGCCTCGAAGAGCTCCCGGGCGAGCGCGAAGTGCTCCTGGGCCTGCTCGTGCCGGGTCTGGAACATGTGCAGGGTCCCGAGCGAGTAGAGCATCGCGGCCCGGCCGACCGTGTTGCCCGCCCGGACGGCCGCCTCCTGGGCCAGTCGGGAGGTCTCCTCCCAGTCGTCGAAGTGCCCCTTGGCCTCGAACAGGGTGACCGAGGTGAGCGCGAGGTCCCAGCAGAGTTCGTCCAGCCCGGCCGCGGCGGCCTGCCGTACGGCCGTCACCAGGGCCAGCCGCTCGGTGTCCCAGCCGTCCACCCCGGTCCCGGCCGCGCCGGAGCGGCCCTCCAGCGGCGGCCGCCAGCGTTCGGCCGTGCCGTGGATGACGGTGTAGTCGCCGCCGTACTCCCGGCGGTGGGCGTCCTCGGCCAGGGCCAGCCAGCCGCCCAGCATCCGGGTCAGCGCGGCCTCCCGCTCGGCCGCGTCCTCGGTGGCCACCAGCTGCTCGTGGGCGTAGGCGCGGACCAGGTCGTGGAAGCGGTAGCGCGGCCCCGGCTGGTTCGGGTACTGGACGATGTCCATCACCTGGGCCTCGACCAGCAGGTCGAGGGTGTCCTCGGCGGTGTACGGGTCGCAGTCCAGCAGCGCCGCCGCGATCCAGGCGGGCGCGTCCGGCAGCTGGACCAGGGAGAACAGCCGGAACAGCCGCTGCGCCGAGGGCGGCAGGGCGCGGTAGGTGAGGCTGATGGTGGAGCGCAGTTCGAGGCCGTGGTGGCTGAGCTCGTCCAGCCGGCGGCGCTCGTTGCGCAGCCGCCGGACCAGCCGCTCCACCGGCCAGTGCGGGTGCGAGGCCAGCCGGGCGCCGGCGATCCGCAGCGCCAGCGGCAGCCCGTCGCACAGGTGCACCAGCTCGACGGCGGTGTCCAGTTCGGCCTGGACCCGCGGTCTGCCGATGATCCCGGCGAGCAGGTCCAGCGCGTTGGACATGTCGAACACCTCGACGTCCACCCGGTGGATCCCCGGGACGCGGGACAGCCGGACCCGGCTGGTCGCGAGCACCGCGCAGCTCGCGCTGCCCGGCAGCAGCGGCGTCACCTGCTCCGCGCTGGTCACCCCGTCCAGGACCACCAGGACCCGGCTGTCGGCCAGCCGGCTGCGGTACATCTCGGCCCGCTCCTGGGGGTCCTCCGGTATCGCCTTGGCCGGCACCCCGACCGCCCGCAGGAAGCGGGCGAGCAGCGTCCCGGTCCGGCCCTCGCCGCCCTCGCCGGGGGCGCCCGGCTCGGTGGTCGGGGTGTGCAGGTCGGCGTAGAGGTGGCCGTCCGGGAAGTGGGCGCCGGCCTCGTGCGCGGCGCGCACCGCCAGCGCGGACTTGCCGACCCCGCCCGGGCCGCAGATGTTGACGATCGGCACCGCGTAGCCGGGGGCCTGGGTGCCGGCGTAGGGCACGATCAGCTTCTTGATCTCGTCGAGCTGGCTCCGGCGGCCGATGAAGTCGCTGATGCTGGCCGGGAGTTGGCGGGGGGTGAGGCGGAAGGCGGTCTCGGCGGCGGGGTGTGCCGGGTGCGTGGTGAGAGTGGCCTGGACGGTGTGGGTGGTGTGGGTGGCCTGGACGGTGTGGCCGGGGTGGCTGGTGTGGCTGGTGTGGCTGGTGTGGCCGGGGTGGCCGGGGTGCGCGGCGGGGGCGGCGGGAGCCGTGGGTGCGGGCGGGGGAGCGGAGGACGGGTCCGCCGTGCCCCGGTCGGCGGGCGGCGGCGACAGCGGCGCCACGGACACCAGGGGCACCGGGGGTACGGGCGCCGGTGCGGGGGCGAGCGGCGGTGCGGCCGGGTCGGCGGCGGTGTGCCGGGCGTGCCCGTCGCGGTGCCCCGGCAGGTCCAGCCCGGGGGACTGGCACAGGATCGCCCGCTCCAGCTCCCGCAGCTCCTGGCCCGGTTCGATGCCGATCTCCTCCACCAGGGCCCGGCGCGCCCGCTGGAACGCCTCCAGCGCGTCCGCCTGCCGGCCCGAGCGGTACAGCGCCAGCATCAGGTGCCCGTACAGCCGCTCCCGGAGCGGGTGGCGGGCGGTCAGCGAGGCGAGTTCGGCGCCCAGCTCGCCGTGCCGGCCGAGCAGCAGGTCCAGCCGGACGCGTTCCTCCAGGACGGTCAGCCGCCGGTCGTCCAGATGGGTCGCGGCCCGCTGGGCCAGCTCGCCGGGCACCCCGTCCAGCGCCGGTCCGCGCCACAGGGCCAGCGCCTCGCGCATGGTGGCGGCCGCCCGTTCGATGCGGCCCGCGCTGCCCTCCTCCCGGGCGAGCGCGACCAGCCGCTCGAACTCCAGGCCGTCCACGTCGGCGGGCTCCAGCTCCAGCGCGTAGCCGGGGGAGCGGGTGGTGATCGCCTCCGGCCGGCCGGCCTGGGTGAAACGTTTGCGCAGGGTGGAGACGGCGACCTGGATCTGTCCGCGGGCCGTGGTCGGCGGTGCGTCCCCCCACACCGCGTCGATCAGCTGTTCGGTGGAGACGGTCCGGTCGACGTTCAGTCCGAGCATCGCCAGGACCACCCGCTGCCGCGGGCCCCCCAGGTCCAGCGAGCGCCCCTCATGGACCAGTTCGACCGACCCCAGCAGCCGTAGCAGCATGCCTTCCTCCCCGTCAACCGAAACGCGCTCAGCGTATTGGTATACACCAGATTCCCCCGTGGACACTACAGTCACAGCATTAACCGGACAGTCCGTGCGGGAGGTTTCTGTACGCCCGGCGAATTCTCGCCATAACCCCCGCGCTATCGTACGTGATCCTGGGCTGACCATGGCTGACGCAGATGCTTCGTACACGTGCCGGCTTCGTCGGGGCGTCCGGACGGATTCTCCGGGGCGGGGCCCCCGGCGGATGGCCCCGGAATTGTTTTTGGACATTCGGGAGCGGCCCGCCGGGCCCCTGAACCGGCCGCGCCGCACGGCCCGTTCGACGCGCCCCGAACGGGCCCTCAGGTTACGGTGACCGGACCGGACGGGGCCGAACGGAGGAGGGCGGGCCGATGGCGGGCGGGTCGAAGTCGACGGCGAGCGGGTCGGTGAAGGGCGTGGCGGACGTGGAGGGCGTGGGGGACGTGGCGGACGTGGTGGACCGGCGCCGGCCGCGCCGACTCGCGCGGCTCGCCCTGCTGTGCGCACTGGCCGCCGTGGTCGTGCTCGCCTTCACCGGCCCGCACGGGCCACTGGTGCTGCTCGCCGAGTTCGTCGGCCTGGTGGTCACCGCCGTCGGCGTCTGGTGGGCGATCACCCGGCGGGCCCTGTGGCGGCTGATCGGCGCGCTCCTGGCCGTCGCCGCGCCGGCCGCCGGCGTCCTGCTCGCCTACGACGCCGGGGTGCTGGCGCTCACGGTGGCCGCCGTGGCCCTCTGGCTCGCCGCCCTCGCCTGCGGCCGGGCCGCGCTGCGCGCCGCCCGGCCGCCGCGCCCGATGCCCGCCCGGGAGACCCCGCCGCCGCGGCAGCCCGTCCTGATCATGAACCCGAAGTCCGGCGGCGGGAAGGTCGAACGCTTCGACCTGGTCCGGCGCGCCGAGGAACTGGGCGCCCGGGTGGTGCTGCTCGACACCTCCGCCGAGCAGGACGTCGCCGAACTCGCCCGCCGGGCCATCGCCGACGGCGCCGACCTGCTCGGCGTGGCCGGCGGCGACGGCACCCAGGCCCTGGTCGCGGCCGTCGCCGCCGAACACGGCCTGCCGTTCCTGGTCGTCTCCGCCGGGACCCGCAACCACTTCGCGATGGACCTCGGCCTCGACCGCACCGACCCCGCCACCTGCCTCGACGCCCTCCGCGACGGCGTCGAACTCACCGTCGACCTGGGCCGGGTCGGCGACCGGACCTTCGTCAACACCGTCTCCTTCGGCGCCTACGCCGAGATCGTGCAGAGCCCCGAGTACCGCGACGCCAAGACCGCCACCGCCCTCGGCGCCCTGCCCGACCTGCTGACCGGCGAGGCCGGGCCCACGCTCACCGCCCGCGCCGACGGACACCGCATCGACGCCCCGCAGGCCCTGCTCGTCAGCAACAACCCGTACGCCGCCCCCGACCCCGTCGACCTCGGCCGCCGCCCCCGGCTGGACGAGGGCCTGCTGGGCGTGGTCGGCGTCCGGGTCGACGGCGCCGCCCAGGCCGCCGAACTCGTCCTGCTCGGCGAGCGGGCCGCCGCACTGACCCTGCTCTCGGCACGGCAGGTCACCGTGCACGCCGACGTCCCCGAGATCGCCGTCGCCGTCGACGGCGAGGCGCTGACCCTGCCGACCCCGGTGGTCTGCACCCTGCGGCACCGCGCCCTGCGGGTCCGCGTCCCGCGCGAGCGCCCCGGCGCCGACCCGGCCCAGCGGGCCCACGCCCACCCGCTGGACTGGCGCGACGTCACCCGGCTGGCCCTGTCCGGGGCGGGCACGCACCCGGCGCAGGCCGCCCGGCCCACCGGGAGCCACCGGTGACCGGCCCGGTCCTGCGCGACCTCACCGCACTCGACGCGGCGCTCTACGCCGCCGTCGCCGCCACCGACACCCCCGCCCTCGACTCCGCCCTGCGCACCCTCTCCGCAGCCGCCGACCACTCGAAGATCAACCTCTCCGTCGCCGCCACCCTGGCCCTCGTCCCCGGCCGCTGCCGCCGCGCCGGGCTGACCGGCGCGGCCGCCGTCGCCCTCGCCTCCTTCACCGCCAACGTCCTCGGCAAGCAGCTGGTCCGCCGGCCCCGCCCGGACCGGGAGGCCGCCCGGGTGGTGCTGGGCCGGCACGTCCCGATGCCGGCCAGCGCCTCCTTCCCCTCCGGCCACACCGCCTCCGCCTTCGCCCTGGCCACCGCCGTCGGCACCCTGCTGCCCGCCACCGCCGCCCCGCTCGGCCTGCTCGCCGCCGCCGTCGGCTACTCCCGGGTGCACACCGGCGTCCACTACCCGGGCGACGTCCTGGCCGGCGCCCTGGTCGGCACCCTGCTGGGCAGCACCAGCGCCGGGATCGTGCTCGCCGCCGGGCGGCGGACGCCGTAGGGCCGATCCCTCGGACCGGGGGAGGGGACCACCGATGCCGCACCGCAGCCTGGGAGTTGACGGCAAGGTCACCGCCCTCGGCCGCAGCAACCACCGCACCGCCGACCCCGCGGACCAGCGCCACCGCCTGGACACCGCGGACAGCTGACCGGCGCAGCTGGGCGCCGTGCCCCGTGTCGGGCCGCCGGGCCGTCAGTGCCGCCCGGTCCCCGTGGCGGGGCGCCGCACCGGGAACGTCCACCGCCGCCGGCCGGCCGGGCTGCCCCCGGCACCCGTCGTACGGACCCCGTGCACCCGGCGGCGGGCTTGCTCGGCGAGCCCGCGGGTGTCCGCCGTGGTCCGGTCGAGGGCGGTCGCGACCAGGTCGACGTGCAGGCGGAACACCTCGTGCAGTACGAAGGCGACCCGCTCGGCGGGGGCCAGCGCGTCCAGCGCGGCCAGCAGCGCGGGCCCGACCGACCCGTCCGACGGCACCGGGCGCGCGGGCCCGGCCACCGCCTCCGGCACCCGCCGCGGCCGGGCGTCCCGCGAACCCAGCAGCCCCAGGCAGACCCGCCCGGTCACCGTGGTCAACCACTCGGCGAGGTCCGCCACCTCCTCCGGATCGATCCGGCCGAGCCTGACCCACACCTCCCGCACCGCGACCTCCGCCTCCGCGTGCGAGCCCAGTAGCGGGTACGCGAGGGCCCTCATCCGCGGCCTCAGGTGCTCGAACTGGCCTGCCTGCCGGTCCTGCTCGGGCACGGTCGCACTCCTCGACTCCGGAGGGTTCGTCACCGACCGGTACCCGGCCGTGGCTGGACCTTACTCGGAGAAGCAGGTTGATCACACCGGGTGAGCCGGAGCAAATCTCCGGGGAGATCCCGGGCGGGGCACCGCAGTTTCGGCCGCCGGGTGGGGGTGGGGCCAGGCCCACCCCGGTCCGGGGGGCAGGTGGATTCTGCGGGCGGGGCGGTGTCCCTAGATTCGGTCACGAGCCGCCTCCGGGGCGGGTGGTGGTGAGACGGGGAGAACGTCGTGCGGGGATCGGTGCAGCCGGCGCTGCGGTTGGTGGGGCTGCGGAAGCGGTTCGGGGCGCACGTCGCCGTGGACGGGGTGGACCTGGTGGTGCCGAGCGGGTCGTTCTACGGGCTGGTCGGGCCGAACGGCGCGGGGAAGACGACCGCGCTGTCGATGGCGGTCGGGCTGCTGCGGCCGGACGCCGGGAGTTCGGCGATCCTCGGGGTCGACGTGTGGAGCGACCCGGTGCGGGCCAAGGCGCTGGTGGGGGTGCTGCCGGACGGGATGATGCTGCCGGAGCGGCTGAGCGGGCCCGAAGTGCTGCACTACCTGGGGCGGTTGCGCGGGCTGCCGGGGGCGACGGTGGACGCGCGGGCGGCGGAGCTGCTGGCCGTGCTGGAGCTGGACGGGGCCGGGGACACCCCGGTGATCGACTACTCGACCGGGATGCGCAAGAAGATCGGTCTGGCGACGGCGCTGCTGCACGCGCCGCGGCTGCTGGTGCTGGACGAGCCGTTCGAGGCGGTCGACCCGGTGTCGGCGGCGACGATCCGGGCGATCCTGCGGCGCTTCGTCGCCTCGGGCGGGTCGGTGGTGTTCTCCAGCCACGTGATGGCGCTGGTGGAGCAGCTCTGCGACCACGTCGGGGTGATCGCCGGGGGCCGGGTGCTGGCGGCCGGGCCGGTGGCGGAGGTGCGGGCCGGGCGGGGGCTGGAGGACGTCTTCGTCGAGCTGGTCGGCGCCCGTACCGGCGGGGAGGAGGGGCTGTCGTGGCTGGCGTCGTGAAGTCCGGGGGCGTGCTGGATCCCGGGGGCGTGCTGAACCCCGTCGTCGTCCTGACCGGGATGAAGCTGGCCGTGCTGCGGCGGTCGAGGTCCGGTCCGCGGGCCGCGAGCCTGATCGCGGGCGGGGTGTGCGGCGGTCTGGTGGCGGTGGGCACGGCACTGCTGGGCCTGGTGGACTTCCCGGCGCCGGAGGCCGGGGTGGGCACGATCGCCCTGGTGCTGCTGGTCTGGACGGTCGGCTGGGCGGTCGGGCCGACCCTCACCGGCGGGGACCCGACCCTGCGGCTGTCGTACTTCGCGCTGGTGCCCCAGCCCCCGCGTCGGCTGGCGCTGGGCCTGCTGGCGGCCTCGTTCGTCGGTGTCACCCCGGCGGTCGCCCTGGTCGCCTTCGCCGTGCTGGTGGTGTTCGGCGCCGGGCTGGGGCTGCTGCCCGCGCTGGTGGCGGTGCCCGCCATGCTGCTCCAGCTGCTGTTCGTGGTGGTGCTCGCCAAGCTCGGCGTGCAGGGCCTGGGCCGGGTGGCCCGGTCGCGGCTGGGCTGGGAGCTGTCGGCGCTGCTGGTCGGCCTGGTCTGCGGGTTCCTGAACACCGGCTGGTTCGGGATCGCCTTCTTCTTCAAGCTGCTGGGCGGCCACTGGGCGCCGACCATCGGCACGGTGGTGCGCGTTCTGCCCTCCGGCTGGTCGGTGGTCGCCGTGGACGCCGCCCGGCGCTCCGACTGGGCCCTGGTCGGCGCCTGCCTCGGCGGACTGCTCGCCCTGTGCGGGCTGCTGTTCGCCGCCTGGACGGCGCTGCTGGCCCGGCAGTTGGTGCGCGGTACGGCGGGCGGCGGACGGCCCGCCGGCCGTCGGCGCGGCCGCCCGCGGCTCCTCCCGGACACCCCCGGGGCCGCCGTCCTCGGCAAGGAACTGCGCCTGTGGGCGCGCGACCCGCGCCGGGCCCGCTTCCTGCGGATCGCCCTGTGGACCGGCCTGTTCACCGGCCTGCTGCCGGTGCTCGGCGGCTTCCCGACCGTACTGCCGTGGACGGGCGTGGTCACGGCGCTGTACGCCGGTGCGCTCGGCTCCAGCCTGTACGGGCTGGACGCCGGCGCCCTCTGGCTGACCCTGGTCGCCCCCGGCGCCGAGCGGATCGACGTCCGGGCCCGGCAGCTGGCCTGGCTGCTGCTGGTCGGCCCGGCCGCGCTGCTGCTCACGGTCGCCGGGACGGTGGCCGTCCCGAACGGCTGGGCCTGGCCCTGGCTGCTGGCCGCCCTGCCGGCCGTGCTCGGCGCGGGCGCGGGCCTGGTGCCGCTGATGTCGCTGCTCGGCCCGGCGCCGTTCCCGGACCGGCCGGGCGGCAACCCGCTGGACGGATTCAGCGACGAGAGCGGCGACCAGGTCCGGATGCAGAGCCTCGCCGTCCTGCTGCTCCAGCTGTTCGCCGCGCTGCCGGCCACCGGCGTGGTGCTGGCCGGGACGCTGCTGCACAGCGCACCGCTGCGCTGGGGCGGCGCGGCGGTCGGCCTGGCCACCGGGCTGCTGTTCGCCGGGTGGATGGGCCGGGCGGCCCGGCGCCGGCTGGAGACCCGAGGACCGGAACTGCTGGACGTGATGCGCAAGGGCGTCCGCCGGAAGGCCGGGACGGCGGACCGCTCGCCGCAGGAGCAGGACCTGCTGGACCACCTCTCCCGCCGCCGGACCGCGACCGCCGGGCTGCTGGTGACGGTCGGGGTGCTGAGCACGGCCCCGCAGGGCGGGGTGGCGCTGGCCATGTCGCTGCTCGCGCCGGCCAACCGGAGCTGGTTCCTGGCCCTGTACCTGCCGCCCGCCTGGCAGGTGCCGGTCGCGACGGGGTTCATCCTGCTGGGCTCGGCGTGCTTCGTGGGGGTGTACCGGCTGATCCGGGCCAAGCAGGCGGCCGAGCGGGCAGCTGAGCAGGCGGCCGAGCACGTAACGGGGGGCTGAGACGGGCCCGTTGCGGGGCTGCCATCATGATCGTCCAGCACAGCACAGCACAGCCGCAGGGCAGCACAGCAGGACACCGCACAGCAGGACACCGCACAGAACCGTCGAGCCGACCGGAGGCCCACCCCGTGAGCACCCCGCAGTCCCGAGGCGCCGAGGCGCTGCGCACCGCCCTCCTGGCGCTCGGTCGCCTCGCCGTCCTCACCCTGCTGATCCCGGTCGGCGCGGTGATGGGCGTGCTCTTCGTGGTCTCTTTCCTGCTCTGGGTCGGCGCCGGGCTGGTCCCGTTGTTCCCGGTGACGACCCGGGTGGTCCGCTCCGCCGCCACGGCCGCCCGCTGGGCCTCCGGCCACTGGTCCCAGGTGCCCGTACCGGTGCCGTACGTGCCGCGCCCGGCGCTGGAGCGCACCCTGCACGGCTGGTACTGGACCGGCCACGACTACCACAAGAACCGCTGGTTCGCGGGCTTCGCGCTCAAGCTCCGCTGGCTCTGGAACGACCCGGCGACCTGGCGGGACGCCGCCTGGCTGCTGGTCGACCCGCTGGTCGGCGGCGCCGTCGCGGCCGTGCCCGTCCTGCTGACCGGCTACGGGCTGTACGGGCTGGCGCAGCCCGTACTGCCCGAACCCGGCCCCGGCTACGGCCTGTTGCCGCTGCCCGGGCTGCTCGGACCGCTGCTCGGCCTGGTCCTGGTGCCCGCCGGACTCGCCCTCGCCGGGCCCGCACTGCACCTGCACGGCCGGTGGACCCGTACCCTGCTCGGCCCCACCGAGCGTTCCCGGCTGGCCCATCGGGTCGAGCAGCTCACCGAGATCCGGCTGGACGCCACCGAGGCCCAGGCCGCCGAGCTGCGCCGGATCGAACGGGACCTGCACGACGGCGCCCAGGCCCGGCTGGTCGCCGTCAGCCTGCGGCTCGGCGCGGTGGTGCCGCTGATCGACCGGGACCCGGAGAAGGCGAAGCAGGTGGTGACGGACGCCCAGGAGAACGTCACCCAGGCCCTCCAGGAGCTGCGCGACCTGGTGCGCGGCATCCACCCGCCGGTGCTCGCCGAACGCGGCCTCGCCGAAGGGATCCGGGCGCTCGCGCTGGACGTGCCGTTGAAGGTCGAGGTCCGGGCCGAACTGCCCGGGCGGGCCGAGGCACCGGTGGAGTCGGCGATGTACTTCGCGGTCAGCGAGGCGCTCACCAACGCGGTCAAGCACGGCGACGCCCGGCACGCCGGGGTGGAGCTCACCCACGCCGCCGGACTGCTCCGCGCCGAGGTCTTCGACGACGGCCGGGGCGGCGCCGACCCGGAGGGCGGCAGCGGTCTGCGGGGCATCCAGCGCAGGCTGGCGGTGTTCGACGGTACGCTCACGCTGACCAGCCCCCCGGGGGGGCCGACCAGGCTGATCATGGAGCTACCGTGCGTGTTGTCCTCGCCGAGGACCTCGTCCTGCTGAGGGACGGACTCGAACTCCTGCTGAGCGCCCACGGCCACGACATCGTCGCGGCCGTGGAGAGCGGGCCGGAACTGTCCGCCGCGCTCGCCGAGCACCGCCCCGACATCGCCGTGGTCGACGTCCGGCTGCCCCCCACCTACTCCGACGAGGGCCTCCAGGCGGCGCTGGCGGCCCGCCGCGAACAGCCCGGGCTGCCGGTGCTGGTGCTCTCCCAGCACGTCGAGCAGCTCTACGCCCGGGAGCTGATCGCCGACGGCGCGGGCGGCGTCGGCTACCTGCTCAAGGACCGGGTCTCCAAGGCCGACCAGTTCGTCGACGCCGTCCACACCGTCGCGGCCGGCGGCACCGTCATGGACCCCCAGGTCATCACCCGCCTGCTGGCCCGCAACGCCTACGACGAGCCGCTCGCCATGCTGACCCCGCGCGAACGCGACGTGCTCGAGATGATGGCCGAGGGCCGTTCCAACGCCGCGATCGCCCAGCGGCTGCACTTCAGCGAGGGCGCGGTCAGCAAGCACACCTCCAACATCTTCGCCAAGCTCGGCCTCGGCGCCTCCGACGACGACAACCGCCGCGTCCTGGCAGTACTCGCCTACCTGGACGGAACCCGCGCGGAGTAGGGCACCGGAAGTCGGCGGGGCCGACTTCTGCTGCTGGGGCCATACTGCCGGGGTGGGGGTGCTTGCCGGGGGTGGGGGCGGGGGCGGCCGTCGGTACGATCGGCGTATGGGTGGTGCGAAGGACGAGGCCTGGGACGCGGATGCGGCCGAGCGGGCGGTGGCGGTGTTGAAGGCGGTGGCCGACCCGTCGCGGTACCGGTTGCTGTGGGCGTTGAGCCGCCGGGAGCTGCCGGTCAGCGAGCTGGCCGAGCTGTTGGGCGCGCACGTGGCGGCCACCTCGCAGCACCTGGCGAAGCTGCGGGCGGCGGGGCTGGTGGTGGCCCGCCGGGAGGGGACGCGGATCTTCTACCGCGCCACCGAGGTGCGCGGGCTGCTGACCGAGGCGGCCGTGATCGCCAACGACCTGCCGGACCGCAGCGGTGGTGACGGCGGCGGTGGTGCCGGCGGCGCGGCCGCGGCCGCCGACACGGCGGAGCAGCCCTTCGGCCGGGCCGCCCGGGCCGCCCGCGCCGTCCGGGGGGTGCGCGGCCGCCCGGCGGCCGGCCCGACGGGCTGAGCCGGAGCCGGTCAGGGGTGTGCCGGGGCCGGTCCGGGTTGTGCCGGGGCCGGTCCGGGTTGTGCTGAGCATGCCCAATTGGTCTGGACCACTGGCCGGAACGCGCGGGTCTGCCCGCCCCCGTCCCACCGGGTGACCGCTCCGCCCCGGGGGCCTGCGGAGCGGGGGAGGGCGCGGTCCTTCGCCGACGGACCGAGGGGTGGGGCCGTCGCGCCCCGGGAGTCCGTCGCCCCGACGGCCCCGGCGGCTTCCGGCCGAATTGGTCTCGACCATTGCCCTCCGTCCGCCGGTGCACGAGGCTGCTGCGCACCGGGCACCGAATCATCACGACCGGAGCCCTTGCCCCCGGAACAGGAAGGCAGCAACACGCCCATGCGCAAAGCGATTTCGACCCTGAGTCTGACCGGACTACTGGCTGTCGGCGCGCTGTTGGCCGCGCCGTCCGCGCAGGCCGCCAGCTTCGTCTACATCGGCATGTACCCGAGCGGTGCCGCGTGCGACGCGGCCGGCAAGGACTACGTGGCCCGGGGTGAGGCGATCACCTACTTCTGCGACGTCGCCCCGACCACCGCCCGGCTCTCGATCGTGCCTTCCTGGCGGTAAGTCAGATCCCTTGACTGAAAGGCCCGGTGGCCTCCCCGCCACCGGGCCCGCCACCACCACCGCGGATGACCTGGGCGCGGCGGAACAGCTCGTCCGTCTCGTCGGCCAGCACCCCGCCCAGCAGCAGTCGCGGGTGGTAGAAGGAGTCGGCGGCCTTGGCCACGTCGACGGCGGACAGGTCGATCTGGTCCAGGCCGGTGCGGCGCAGCCCCTCGATCGAGGTGGCCCAGACGACCTGGCCGATGCCGGCCCAGGCGCAGGCGCTCATGCACATGGGGCAGGGTTCGGCGGTGGTGTACAGGGAGGTGCTCGCCCACTCGGGGCTGCCGTAGGGCTGCCCGAAGTCGTCGATGGCGACCATCTCGCCGTGGTGGGTCGGGCCGTCCTGCGCCGCGTTGACGCCCCGGGCCACCACCTCGCCCGAGCGCACCAGCACCGCCCCGAAGGGGTAGCGCTCGTTCCTGCGCCCCTCCTCGATCGCCGCCGCCATGAAGCGCTTGTGGTCGCGGTCGTGCTCGTGGCGCGCGGCGGCCGGTGCCGGGTGCGGCGCCGCACCCACTGCGCCCGCCGCCGTTGCTGCGCCGAGAAAGTGACGCCTGTTCAACACCACGCTGTGCTCCGTCCGGTCGGCGTACGGGGGTTCCGGAGCATTCTCCCCGCCCTACGCCTCCTCCGACCGGTACTCCTGCCGGGCCGCGTCGTAGCCGAACAGGCCCGCGTAGCGGCCCCAGTCGGTGGCGGTCTCCAGCTGCCGGTCGACCTGTTCGCTGGTGTAGTGGTGGGCGAGGAGGTCGCGGAAGAAGCCGGCCCGGACGGTGGCGCCGGGTTCGCCGCCGAGGCTGTTGGCGATCAGCTTGACCAGCGGGACGTCGAGGGCGGCGCCGGCGAAGAGGGCGCGGGAGTCCTGGACGTCGGCGTGGGCGAAGGCGGTGCCGTCCTCGGTGAGCAGGAGGTCGTCGCCGTGGATCTCGGCGAAGCCGAGCAGGTCGAGGGCGTCGACCTGGGGGAGCATGTCGTCGATGTCGAGGCCGAGTTGGTCGGCGAGGTCGGCGAGGTCGCAGCGGCCGGCGCGGTGGGCGATCATCTCGGCCAGGCCGGAGAGGCCGTCCACGCTGGCGCTGGGCAGCGGGGTGTTGGCGACGGTCCGGCGGTCGGGGCGGTCCGGGTCCGTGCGGTCCGGGTCCGTGCGGTCCGGTTCGGTGAGGCCGGGCTCGGTACGGTCCGGCTCGGGGCGCCCGGCCGCCCGGGGGTCCTTGGGGCGGCCGGTCATGATCCGGTAGACCCGGTCGACGAGTTCGTCGAAGGCGGCGGAGTCGCGGTCGCGCGGCCGTTCCAGGTCGACGTCGATGGTCTCCCGGATGGTGCCGTACGGGCGGGAGCCGAGGACGACGACGCGGTCGGCCATCAGCACGGCCTCCTCGATGTTGTGGGTGACCAGGACGACGGCGCGGGTGGGGAACTGGCCGGATTCCCACAGTTCCAGGAGTTCGCCGCGCAGGTTCTCGGCGGTGAGCACGTCGAGCGCGGAGAACGGTTCGTCCATCATCAGCACGTCGGGTTCGACGACCAGGGCCCGGGCGAAGCCGACGCGTTGGCGCATGCCGCCGGAGAGCTCCTTGGGGTAGGCGTTCTCGAAGCCGGTGAGGCCGATCAGGTCGATGGCCTGGTCGGCGGCGCGGGCGCGTTCGCGCGGCGGCACCCCGCGGGCCTCCAGGCCGAGTTCGACGTTCTGCCGGACGGTCAGCCAGGGCAGCAGGGCGAAGGTCTGGAAGACGAGCGCGGTGCCGGGGTTGGCGCCGGTGAGGGGGGTGCCGCGGTAGCGGACGCTGCCGGAGCTGGGCGGCAGCAGGCCGGCCAGGCAGCGCAGCAGGGTGGACTTGCCGGAGCCGGAGCGGCCGAGCAGGGCGACGATCTCGCCGGCCCGGACGGTGAGGTCGATCCCGGAGAGCACCGGGAGTTCGCCGTCGGCGCCGGCGTAGGACTTGGTGAGGCCGACGGTCTCCAGCAGGGTCGCGCCGTCCGCCACGGCGGGCTGGGTGACGGCGGGGGCGGGGCGGGAGGAGAACGGGAAGCGCATCGGGGGGAACCTCATTGGAGCGAGTAACGGCGTTCGGCCAGGCGGTACAACCGGCGCCAGACCAGGCGGTTGAGGGCGACGACGTACAGGCTCATCACCGCGACCCCGGCGAGCAGGTGCGGGTGGTCGCCGCGTTCGGTGGCGCCGGCGATGTACGCGCCGAGGCCGGTGGCGGTGAGGGTGGTGCCGCCGAAGGTGACCACCTCGGAGACGATGGAGGCGTTCCAGGCGCCGCCGGAGGCGGTGATGCCGCCGGTGACGTACGCCGGGAAGATGCCGGGGACGATGAGCCGCCGCCAGCGCTGCAGGCCGCGCACGCCGAGGTTGTCCATGGCCTCGCGCAGGTCGCTGGGGATCGCCATGGCGCCGGCGATGGCGTTGAACAGGATGTACCACTGGGCGCCGAGGGCCATCAGCAGCACGCCGCCGAGGTCGATCGACAGGCCGGTGCGCAGCAGCAGCCAGACCACCAGCGGGAACAGGAAGTTGGCGGGGAAGCTGGCGAGCACCTGGACCAGCGGCTGGGCGATCCTGGTCAGCCGGGGGGAGAAGCCGATCCGCACGCCGATCGGCACCCAGACGACGGTGGCGACCGCGACCAGCACCACCACCCGGGCCAGGGTGGCGAGGCCGAGCAGCAGGGGCTCGCCGAAGACGCCGAGGCCGGTGGTGCCGGCGAGGTAGCGGCCGAGGTCGACCAGGCCCCAGAGCACGATGCCGCCGGAGACGACGGTGAAGAGGAGGTCGCCGGTGCGCTGCCGGGCGCGGCTGACCGCGAGCGGCCGGTCGTCGGTGCCGAAGACCCGTCCGGCCCGGTCCAGGGCCCGGCCGAGGGGCCGCAGCACCCGGCCGAGCAGCCCGGGCAGCCGGGAGCGGCGCAGCAGGGCGAGCACGACGGAGCGCTGCACCTCGGTGGCCTCGGACTGCTCGTTCTTGAAGCGTTCGGCCCAGGCGGTGAGCGGCCGCCAGAACAGGAAGTTCACGCCGATGACCAGGACGGCCATGGTGGCGATCGCCCAGCCGACCCGGCCGAGGTCGCCGGCGGCGATGGCGGCGCCCGCGTAGGAGCCGACCCCGGGCAGGGCGTAGCGCTGGTTGTCGACGCTGATCGCCTCGGAGGCGACCAGGAAGAACCAGCCGCCGCCGAAGCTGAGCATGCCGTTCCAGACCAGGCCGATCATGCCGGAGGGCAGTTCGACCTTCCAGAACCGCATCCACCGGCTGAACCGGAAGGAGCGGGACAGCTCGTCGAGTTCGCGCGGCAGCGAGACCAGGGAGTGGTAGAAGCCGAAGGTCATGTTCCACGCCTGGGACGTGAAGATGGCGAACACGGCCGCGCACTCCAGGCCGAGCTCGGAGCCGGGGAAGAGGGCGAGGAAGCCGGTGACGGCGACGGTCAGGAAGGCGAGCACCGGCACCGACTGGAGGATGTCCAGCGCGGGGATCAGCACCCGTTCCAGCCGGCGGCTGCGGGCGGCGGCGTAGGCGTAGCCGAAGGTGAAGCCGACCGAGAGGACCAGCGCCGCGAACATCCGCAGCAGCGAGCGCGCCGCGTCGTACGGCAGCCGGGCCGGGTCGGTGTCCACGGCGGCGTCGCGCGCGGTGGAGAACCGTACGGTGGTGCCCTGTCCGACCCGCAGTGCGAGGTAGAGCAGGACCAGGACGGCGGCGGCCACGACCACGTCCGCCCAGCCCGCCCGGGGGGCCCGGCCCGCCCGGGACGGGCGGCCCGCGGTCCGGGGCGGCAGCGGGCCCCGGGACGGGCCCGGGGCGGACTTCGGGAAGGACATGACGGGGACCTCCGGCGCAAACCCGGGCAGTCTGCTCCCTTCTGACGTCCGTACGCAAATGGACCGGTGTTTCGGTCCGGTGCTCAGGCCGGACAGGGCCTACGCGGTTTCGACGAACTCCAGCAGGTTGCCGACCGGGTCGGTGGTGTAGAAGCGGCGCCGGGGCGGGAGGCTGTCGTCCCAGACGACCTGGGCGCCGAGTCCGGCGAGGAGTTCGGCGAAGTCCTCGATCTCGCAGACCGCCATGCCGGGGTGGGCCTTGACGCTGGGGCGGAAGCGCTCCTCGATGCCGAGGTAGAGCCGGACCCGGCCGCCGTCGGCGGCGAACCAGCAGCCGCCGCGGCCGGTCAGCGGCTGGGGCTTGGGGATCTCGGCCATCTGCAGGACGTCGCCGTAGAAGGCGCGCAGCAGGGGCTCGCTGCCGGGCGGCGCGGAGAGCTGGACGTGGTCGAGGGCCGTGATCACTTCGGCTTCCTCTCGGAGGGGTCGGACGGGGTGGACGTGGCGTGCTGCCGGGCCGCGGTGACCAGCAGCCGGGCGGTCGGGGTGGGCAGGCCGAGGTGGTGGGCGATCCACTGGGGGTCGTGCCCGTGGGTGGCGAACACCCAGGCGGTGTACAGCCGGTTGAGGCCGGGGGCGTCGGGGCCGAGCAGGAGCGGGCGGACCTGCTCCATCGGGAAGCCCTCCAGCGAGCGGGCGCTGAACCACTGGGCGTCGTCCTCCGGAGCGGGCGGTACGGCCAGGCCCGCCCGCTGCCGGCTGTGGGCCAGCAGCAGGGCGAGCAGCAGCCCGACGGCCGAGCCGCCGATGAGCACGCCGGAGAGGAACAGGCGCAGCGGGGCGGGGGCGGCGCCGAGGGCGGCGACCTGGAGGGCCAGGAGGAGCACGGCGACGCAGAGCGCCGTACCTCGGCTCGTCCAGGGGAACAGGGCGGTCCGGGGCATGCGGTGTCCTCCTCCGGTGGTGTCGGTGCTGGCGGTGGTGCCACTGGCGCTGCGGCGGGGCCGGCCTCAGGCGGCGCGGACCAGCCGGGGGTCGTACTTGTAGCCGATCTGCCGGACGGTGGCGATCGCCTCCCGGTGGCCGGGGCCGAGCTTGCGGCGGATCCGGGCGATGTGGGTGGCGATGGTGCGGGTGTCGCCGGTGTCCGGCCGGCCCCAGACGGACTCCATCAGCTGGCGGCGGGAGTGCACCCGCAGCGGGTTGCCGACCAGGTGGGCGAGCAGTTCGAACTCCAGGTACGGCATGTCGAGTTGCTGGCCGTCGACGGTGACGGTGCGCTGCTCCGGGTCGACCACCAGGCCGGCCGAGTCGAGGACGGGCCGCGGGCCGGGGACGGGCCGGGCGGCGGGGACGGGCCGCAGGACGGGGGCGGCGGTGTGGTCCGAGAAGATGGCGTCGAGCCTGCGGTAGCGCACGGCCATGGCGGATGCTCCTTCGGCTGGTGGGGTCGGTCGGGTCAGTGGCCGGGGTGCCAGGAGGCTTCCAGTCGGGCCGTCCCGTCCGGGCCGGTGACGGAGTGCCAGCTGGCCCGCATCCGGGTGGGCCGGTCGTTCGGGAGTCCCGGGGTCGGGCTCGGGGCCGGGGCGCCGACGGCGCGCAGCACGGTGTTGTCGAGCGGGCTGGCGGCCAGCCGTCGGCCCACCGCGGCGAGGGCGGCGCGCAGTCGGCCGCGATCGGTGGACGGGAGGGCGGGCTGGAAAGCGGCAACGATGGACATGGCTGGTCACCTCCGTGACAGGACAGGCAAGATCTGAACAAGTGCGCTGGTGCGCAGGGGAGTTGATGATTCAGGCAGCGGCGGGCGCGGGCGCGGGCGTGGTCGCGGCGGCGGCCCGGTGGCGGGCGGCGGCGAGGGCGATCCGGTGCGCGGCGGCCGGCGGGAGGTCCGCGAAGCGGGCGAGCCAGTCCGGGCGGTGGCCCTGGCGGGCCAGCAGGTAGGCCAGGTGGACACGCGGCTCGTACGCGGAGGCCGGGGTGTTGCGGGTGCCCGAGCGGGGGCAGCTGCCGGGGTCGTCGAGGCGGTAGGCGCGCTCGACGCCGTCGTGCAGGGCGAGTCGGACGCTGGGGCAGTGGTGGAAGAGGTGGTGGAAGGGGGTGGTGGTGCGCATGGCCGTACTGCCTTCCTTCCCCCGGGTGCGGGGTGGTCGAGGGTTCCGGGGCGGGGCCGGGGGCGGCGGGCCGTCGTGTGCGGCGCCGCCCTCGGCGTCCGGGTCAGTGGTTCAGTGCGGTCTGCACGATCTTGACGATCACCATCACCATCGCGACCAGCAGGTAGACGCGCAGGGCGCCCATGCCGAGCTTGCGGGTGGTGGACATCACCGGCTTCTCCAAGGTCTCCAGCGGGGGCATCCGCCAGTTCTCCCGGCCGGTGCGGTCGATCGGGTCCTCCTTGGTGCCGCGGCGGCCGGAGAGGAAGGAGTACCCGGCGACCAGGACGCCCGCCACCCCGCAGCCGGCCATGATCCGCAGGATCGCGTCCGAGCTGATGTCCGGCCAGACGACGGCCGCGGTGAGGATCAGCGACAGGGTGACCAGCACGCCGACCACGGCGGCGGTGAAGGCGTTGGTCTTGGGACCGTTCACCCAGGGGCCGAGCACGGCCTTGTCGTTGCAGAGCAGCAGCAGGAAGACGGTGGCGGAGGGCAGCAGCACCCCGGCCAGCACCTGGACGAACTGGGTGATCAGGCCCTGGGTGTAGCCGTTGGACAGCAGGGTGATCGTCGCGGCGACGGCCACCAGTCCGGCGTACACGGCGTAGAAGCCCTTGGCGCCCTTGACCCCGCGGTGCAGCGAGTGCTTGATGCCGAAGACGTCGCCGATGGCGTAGGCGGTGGAGAGCGAGACGGCGAAGGCGCCGATGATCGAGGCGTCCAGCAGGGCGATGGCGAACAGCACGCCCGCCAGGTGGCCGGCCTTGTCCTCGATGCCCTTGGCGACGGCCCCGGCGTCGGAGAACTGGCCGAAGCCGTCGGTGCCCGCGAAGGCGGCGGCGGTGAAGCCCATCATGGCGGCGGCGCCGATGATCACGATCGCGATGCCGATCCAGAGATCGGCCTTCTCGTACCTCATGAAGCGCGGGGTGATCCGCTTGTCGATGACGTACGACTGCTGGAAGAACAGCTGCCAGGGGGCGACGGTGGTGCCGACGATCGAGATGATCACCAGCATGACCGCGGCCAACTCGCCCGCGCCGCCCGGCATCTGCGGCACCACGAAGTCGTGGGCCATCTGCGAGGTCTTCGGGTGGACCATGAAGTAGATCGGCACCAGCAGCAGCGAGCCTATGCACAGGGTCACCGCGACCCGCTCGAAGCGCTGGAAGGAGCCGGTGAAGGCCGAGGCGATGATGATCGCCGCCGCCAGCACCACCGAGGCGACCTTGGGCAGGCCCAGGTAGCCGGCCGCGAGCGTCACGCCGATGAACTCGGTGACCAGGGTGAGGGCGTTGAGCAGGAAGAGGTCGATGACGCTGAACGCGCCCCAGAACTTGCCGAAGCGCTCCAGGATCAGCCGGGCGTGGCCGACACCGGTGACCGCGCCCAGGCGCAGCACCATCTCCTGGTTGACGTACAGCACGGGCACCAGCATCAGCAGCGTCCACAGCAGCTGGGTGCCGTAGTTCTGGCCGGCCTGGCCGTAGGTGGAGAAGGCGCCGGCGTCGTTGTCGCCGACCATCACGATCAGGCCGGGGCCGACGATCGCCAGCAGGGTCTTGAGTCTTGCCGACAGACCCTGGCGCGGTGCGTCGTCATCGAGCTTGATGGTGCCGAGCGCACCCTTGATGTCGCCGACGTGGGCGTCGTCCAGGACGGCCGAACGCGGCTTCTGCGGCTTGGAGTTGAGTGTGGCGTTGGTGGTCATGACGTTCCTCCCGTGGACCCCGGGACAGGCGGGGTGATGGGGGCGCGCAGCAGTAATTCCCCCTGCGTGCGGGCACGGCGCACCGGCCCGCGGCGGGGCGTGCCGGGGTGGGCACGGCGGAGCCGCGTGCGTGCTGGTGAACGGTGCGACGACGTCGCCGCCATGACGTGACGGTGTGTCAGTTATACGCGCAGGGAAGGTTGTTACCGCGTGCCGGAGGTGTACGAGGACAGGCGGGGGCAGGGGCTACTGTGGCCCGGACTACTGCAATCCATGTCTCTCGCCTCCTCCCGGTCGACGCACCCCGTGGTGCGTTTCATCGACGCGGCAAGGAGTTCACCGGCGCGCGGAACGTCCACCGGTTCACCCCAACTCGTCAGAGCTTTGGCACTCCACGGCGTGTCCGGCCCGTTCGGGGCGGAAGCCACTTCGGATCAACCCTTAGGTCGGGAAGATCTGTCCTAACCCTGGGCGTCTCTCGACGTCGTCGGATCAGTGGCCTGTGTCCGTGAAGAAGCCTCACCGAACGAGGTGCCTTCTTCAAACCTCCAGAAGCATAGACCGGCGGGGGCGCGATACTTGCGCACTTGGTAGAACCTTTACCTTTCGCGAGGCGTGACGTCCGTCCGGGTGACGCGGGTTTGAGCGCCACGTGACGACGGAACGACTTCCCGCCGGATCCGTACCCGCACACGCAGCTGAGGGGTGGCATGGCGACCGCAGGCTCCCAGACCGCAGGACCTCCGGGGGCTCCCCGGCGGGCGAGGGCGCTGGCGCTCGCCCGGCGCCCGAAGCTCTGGCTCTTCCCCGGCGTCCTGTGCGCCCTGGTGGCCGCGCTGCTCTCGCTGCTCTACCTGGGCGGCATCGTCAACCCGACCGGGCACCTGCACCGGCTGCCGATCGCCCTGGTGAACGCCGACCAGGCCCCGCCCCCGCCCGGCCAGCCGGTCAACCTCGGCACCCAGCTGACCCGCGCCGTGGTGGCCGGGACCCCGGACGACACCGTCCGCTGGCGCCAGACCGACGACGCGGGCGCCCGCGACCTGCTCGCCGCCGGCAAGGTCTACGGCGTGCTGCTCGTCCCCGCCGACTTCACCGCCACCGTCACCGCGCTCGCCACCGGCGGGGCCACTCACCGGCCCACCCTCACCGTCCTCACCAACCCCGGCCTGGGCAGCCTCGGCTCCTCGATCGCCGCCCAGATCGCCCAGAACGCCGCCCACCAGGCCTCGGTCGCGGCCGGACAGCGGCTGCTGGCCGCCGTACCGGCCCAGGGCGGCCCGGGCGCCCAGGGGCCGGACACCGGCGCCACCGCCCGGCTGCTGCTCGCCGACCCGTTCGCCGTCGCCACCCAGGTCGGCCACCCGATCGGCAGCCACAGCGGCCTCGGCCTGAGCGCCTTCTACTTCACCCTGCTCGCCGTGCTGACCGGCTTCATCGGCGGCAACATCATCCACAACGGCGTCGACACCGCGCTCGGCTACAGCGACAGCGAGATCGGCCCCTGGCACACCCGCCGCCCGACCGTCCCGATCAGCCGCACCCAGACCCTGCTGCTCAAGATGCTGATGACCGCCGGGATCATGCTGGTCACCACCTCCCTGGTGCTGCTCTGCACGGCCGGGATCCTCGGCATGGACGCCCCGCACCAGGCCCTGCTGTGGGTGTTCGCCTACTGCGCCAGCCTCGCCGTCGGCCTCGGCGTGCAGGCGATCAACGCCGCGTTCGGCGGGATCGGGCAGCTGGTGTCCATGTTCGTGTTCATCGCGCTCGCCCTGCCGTCCTCCGGGGCGACCGTCCCGCTCCAGGCGGTGCCCGGCTTCTACCGCTTCCTGGCCGTCTTCGAGCCGATGCGGCAGCTGAGCGACGGCATCCGGGCGATCCTCTTCTTCGACGCCCGCTCGGACGCCGGGCTGGCCCGCGGCTGGGTCATGATCGCCATCGGGGTGGCGCTGGCCCTGGCCTTCGGCTTCGGGATGACCCGCTACTACGACCGCAAGGGCCTGCACCGCTGGACGCCCCAGCCCTCGGAGTAGCCGCTCCTAGGCCTTGGTGACGGTCACCTTGAGGTGCTTCATGATCGGCTGGTCGCTCTGGGTGCTGTGGTCGCCGATCGCGCACAGCACGTTCAGCTCCGGCATGTACCCGGCCGCGCAGCCGCGCGGGATGTCGTACGGGACGGCCAGGTAGCCGTGCACCGAGCGGGTGGAGCCGTCCCGGGCGGTGCTGGTGATGTCCACCGGGTCGAACTCGGCGATGCCGCGCTCGCGCATGTCGTCCCGGTTGAGGAAGACCAGGGTGCGCAGGTTCTTCACGCCCCGGTAGCGGTCGTCGTCCGAGTAGATGGTGGTGTTCCACTGGTCGTGCGAGCGCATTGTGCCGAGCGCCAGGGTGCCGGGCGCGGGGACGACGTCGGGCAGCGCGGCGGCGGAGAACTCGGCCTTGCCGGAGGGGGTGAGGAAGACCAGTTCGCGGGCGGGCTGCTTGATCCGGAAGCCCAGCGGCAGCCGCACCCGGCGGTTGAAGTCCTCGAAGCCGTCCAGGACTTCGGCCATGGTGTCGCGGATCCGGTCGTAGTCCTCGATGTACCACTCCCACGGGGTGGGGCTGTCCGGCAGGGCCGCGCGGGCCATCCCGGCGACGATCGCGGGCTCGGAGAGCAGGTGCGGTGAGGCCGGGCGCTTCATGCCGGCCGACAGGTGCACCATGCTCATCGAGTCCTCGACCGAGGTGGACTGCACCCCGGCGCGCTGGTGGTCCTTCTCGGTCCGGCCGAGGCAGGGCAGGATCAGCGCCCGGCGGCCGTGCACCAGGTGGCTGCGGTTCAGCTTGGTGCTCACCTGGACGGTCAACTCGCAGGTGCGCAGGGCCTGGTAGGTGTAGGGGGAGTCCGGGGCGGCGAGCGCGAAGTTGCCGCCCATGCCGACGAAGACGGTCACCTCGCCGCGCCGCATCGCCTCGATCGTCCCGACCGTGTCCAGGCCGTGGGCGCGCGGCGGGTCGATCCGGCAGACCGCGCCGAGCCGGTCCAGGAAGGCGTCGGCCGGCCGGTGGTCGATCCCGCAGGTGCGGTTGCCCTGGACGTTGCTGTGCCCGCGCACCGGCGAGGGCCCGGCCCCCTCCCGGCCCAGGTTGCCGCGCAGCAGCAGCAGGTTGACGATCTCCCGTACGGTGTCCACCCCGTGCTCGTGCTGGGTGACGCCCAGGCACCAGCTGAAGATCGAGCGGTCCGCCTCGCGGTAGACCCGCGCCGCCTTGAGGATCTCCGCCCGGCCCAGCCCGCTCTGGCGCTCCAGCTCCGCCCAGGGCGTCTGCTCGCAGACGCGCCGGTAGGCCGCGAAGCCGCTGGTGTGCCGCTCGATGAAGAGCCGGTCCAGCGCCCCGTCGTCGGCCGCGGACTGCTCCAGGAGCGCCTTCGCCATGCCGCGCAGCAGCGCCATGTCGCCGCCGATCCGCGGCTGGAGGTTGAGCGTGCTGGTGCGGGTCGCCCGGTTCAGCGCCATGTCGGTGAAGTCGTGGGGGATGATCGTCCGGGTCGCCGCCGCCTCGACCAGCGGGTTGACGTGCACGATCTGCGCGCCGCGCCGGAAGGCCTCGGCGAGCGAGGTGAGCATCCGGGGCGCGTTGGAGGCCGCGTTGACGCCCAGGATGAACAGCGCGTCGGTGACCTCCCAGTCCTTGAGGTCGACCGTCCCCTTCCCGGTGCCCAGCGCCGCCTGGAGGGCCCGTCCACTGGCCTCGTGGCACATGTTGGAGCAGTCGGGGAGGTTGTTGGTGCCCAGCTCGCGGGCCATCAGCTGGTAGAGGAAGGTCGCCTCGTTGCCGAGCCGGCCGGAGGTGTAGAAGGCCGCCCGGTTCGGGTCGTCCAGCCCCCGCAGGGTGCGGCCGACCAGGTCGAACGCGTCCTTCCAGCCGATCGGCAGGTAGTGGTCGGTGTCCGGGTCGTAGACCATCGGCTCGGTGAGCCGGCCCTGGTCCTCCAGGGCGAAGTCGCTCCAGTCGGACAGCTCGGTCACCGAGTGCGCGGCGAAGAACTCCCGGCCGACCCGCTTGCGGGTCATCTCCCAGGTGACGTGCTTGATGCCGTTCTCGCAGATGTCCAGGTGCAGGCCCTTGGTGTCGTCCGGCCAGGCGCAGCCCGGGCAGTCGAAGCCGCCGTTCTCGTGGTTCATCCGCATGACGGCCCGCGGGCCGTCCAGGTACGCCCCCTCGCGGGCCATGAAACGGGTGACGCTCTTCGCCGCGCCCCAGCCGGCGGCGGGGTGGTGGTACGGCGCGTAGCGGGGCGGCGCGGCGGGGGAGGGGCCGACCTCCTCCGGCTGCTGCGGGGCGGCGGCGGTCGCTTCGTCGTCGGAGGTGGTCACGGTGCTCGCCTTCCGTCGCGCGGCTGGGTCACTCGGGGGTCCGGGTCGACGCTACGCCGGGCCGTCGGCCCCCGCGCGTCGACCGCTACGGCTCCGGCGCGTTGGCCGCTACGGCCCCGCGCGTCGACCGCTACGGCTCCGGCAAGGCGCCCAGCACCCCGGCCAGGTCCGTCCGCCGGGCCACCTCCCGCAGGGCGCGGGCCATCACCGACCCCGGCTCCCGGGCCGCGGTCACCAGCCCGATCGGCGTGCTGTGCACCGGCTCCACCAGCGGGACGGCCCGCATCCCGGGCGGCACCCCGAACACGTGCAGCCAGGCGTACGGCACCACGCTCGCCCAGTGGCCGGTGCGCACGTGCGCGAACAGCGAGCCCACCGAGTCCGTCTCCACCCGGGGCACCGGCGCCAGTCCGAGGCCCGCGAACACCCCGTCCAGCACCCGGCGGCCCTGCATGCCCGGGTGCAGCAGGCACAGCGGCAGCCGGGAGGCCTCCGTCCAGGTGGCGTGCGGCTGCCCGGCGAGACCGTCGGCGGGGCCGGTCAGCAGGACGTACCGCTCCTCGTACAGCGGGACGGTGCGCACGCCCTCGGTGCCCTGCTCCGGGAGGTAGCTGAGACCCGCGTCGATCTCGAAGTTCCGTACCTGGCGCAGGAGTTCATCGGCGCGCAGGTCGGTGGACAGCTCCACGGCGGCCAGCGGGTGGGCGGTGCAGAACGGCCCGGTGAGCAGCGGGACGGCCCCCGAGGCGGTCGGCACCGAGCCGATCCGCAGCCGTCCGCTCAGTCCGGTGCGCAGCGCGTCCACCTCGTCCCGCAGGGCGTCCCGGTCGGCCAGGATGCGCTGCGCCCACCGCACGATCCGCTCGCCCTCGGGGGTCAGGCCCTCGTACGCCCGGCCGCGCCGCACCAGCAGCACCCCCAGTTCGTCCTCCAGCTTGCGCAGCGCCTCGGACAGCGCCGGCTGGGAGACCAGGCAGGCCTGGGCGGCGCGGGCGAAGTGCCGCTCGCGGGCGAGGGCGACCAGGTACTCGAGCTGGCGGAACAGCATCTACTCGGCCTCGGCCTCGGCGGTGTGCCCGGCCTCGGTCAGGTCGATCCGGTCGGTGCGGGTGTACACGTTCATCGAGTCGCCGCGCAGGAAGCCGACCAGGGTCAGCCCGCTCTCCTCGGCCAGGTCCACCGCCAGCGAGGACGGCGCGGAGACGGCGGCGAGCGCCGGGATGCCGGCCATCACCGCCTTCTGCACCAGCTCGAAGGAGGCCCGGCCGCTGACCATCAGCACCGTGCCCCGGGCCGGCAGCAGGCCCTCGCGCAGCGCGTGGCCGACCACCTTGTCCACCGCGTTGTGCCGCCCCACGTCCTCGCGCAGGCAGAGCAGCCGGCCCTGCGCGTCGAACAGCCCGGCCGCGTGCAGGCCGCCGGTGCTGTCGAAGACCTTCTGGGCGGCGCGCAGCCGGTCCGGCAGCGCGGACAGCAGCTCGGGGGTGATCCGCAGCCCGTCCGCCGCGACGCTCCACGGCGCGGTGGTGCGCACCGCGTCCAGGCTGGCCTTGCCGCACAGGCCGCAGGAGGAGGTGGTGTAGAAGTTGCGCTCCAGCGAGGCGTCCGGGGCGGGCACACCGGCCGCGAGCACCACGTCCACCACGTTGTAGGTGTTGCCGCCGTCGGCGGTGGCCCCGGCGCAGTAGCGGATCCCGGCCAGGTGGTCGGCGGCGTGCAGCACGCCCTCGCTGACCAGGAAGCCGGCCGCGAGGTCGAAGTCGCTGCCGGGGGTGCGCATGGTCACCGTCAGCGGACGGCCGCCGACCCGGATCTCCATCGGCTCCTCGGCGGCCAGGGTGTCGGGGCGGTGCGAGGGCACGCCCTTGCGCAGCCGCAGCACCCTGCGGGGTACGGTCACTCGGCCCATGGTCGTCGGCTCCTCGGGGTCGGTCAGCTCTGTACGGATGAATCCTCGCGCGTTTCCGGGCCGGCCGGGCGCCCGGGGAGGTGGCGGCGGCTGTGGAGGCCGGTGACCGCCAGGCAGAGCACGCCCACGGCGGCCATGCCGATCAGCAGCGCGGGGTAGGACGCGTGGCCGACGGTGCCGGCGAGCAGCAGCGGGGTGAGGAAGCCGCTGGAGGTGGTGCTCTGGTAGAGCGCGGCGGAGGTCGGGCCGGTGGGGCCGCGTCCGGTGCCGGGGTCGGCGCTGCGGGCGGTGAGCCGCTCCACCTCGTGCAGGCCCGCGCCGAGGGTCAGTCCGTACCCGGTGCCGAGCACGACGGCGGCCGCCAGCACCAGCCCCACCGAGTCGCGGTCGGCGGCCAGCGCGCCGAGCAGCAGTCCGGCGATCACCGTCGCCATCGCGGTGAGGGTGGCCCGGGCGCTGCCCGCGTCGTCCAGCCGGGCCGCGAAGGGCTGGGCGAGCACTCCCATGGCGAGCGTCAGGGCCGCCACCAGACCGCTGAACAGCGGTGCGTAGCCCGGAAGATGGTGGGCGACCAGCGGCGGCAGCACGACGTAGCCGACGGTCGCGGCGCCCAGCACGGCGGGGCTGGCGGGCAGCACGACGTAGCGGAACCGGGGGTGCTGCACGGCCGCGCGGTGGTGCTCCGCGGGCCGGACCGGGCGGCGCACCGGCGCCGTGTCCGGGAGCCGGCCGGTGGCCCGCAGGACCAGCAGACAGGCCGCGGCGTGGGCGAGGCAGGGCACGACGGTCGGATCGGGCAGCCACTCCGAGAGGACGCCGGAGGCCAGCGCACCGGCCGAGAAGCCGATCCCGGTGGCGTACATCGCGCGGCGCGCGGCGGCCACCGGCGACACCCCGGGGCCGGAGAGCTCCCGCAGCCAGGTCGTCCCGGCCAGGAACACCAGCCCGGCCGCGAAGCCGGTCGCCAGCCGGGCGACGTACCCGGTGGGCTCGTCGGCCAGCGCCAGCAGTGCGCTCGCGGCCGCCGACAGGGCGAGCCCGGCCCGCACCGTGCGCCGGCGCCCGTACCGGTCCGCGGCCGGGCCGCCCAGCAGCAGCCCGGGCACCAGCCCGACCAGGTACACCGAGAACATCCCGGCCAGCGACACCGGCGACCAGTCCGTGTGCGCCCGGTAGACGCTCGCCAGCGCGGTGAACTGGTTCGCGCCCCAGGCGGCGACCGCCACGGCGGCCGCGGCCGGTATCCAGCGGGCGGTGCGCACGTGCGGGGTCTCCTCGGACGGTTCGCTCGGACGGGGAATCCGGCGGCGGTGGGCCGCCCGTCCAGTGTCCTGTCCGGCATCGTCGCAGGTCAAAGAGGTCGTACCAGTCGTCCGATCGGCGCGGCCTATCGAACGGCTCGGCCCCGGACGGCCCCCGCTAGCCGCCGCCGCCCACCGCCAGCACGACCGCGCTCGCCGCGCCGCCCGGCGTCTCGTAGTTCACCGTCTCCCCGGCGTGGCGGCCCAGCAGCGCCTTCCCGAGCGGGCTGTCGTACGTCACCAGGGTCAGCTCGCGCTCCTCGGCCAGCTCGGAGATCTCGACGGTCTCCTGCTCGCCGTCGGAGAACCGCACGGTGACCGTCGACCCCACCCCGATCACGTCCGTGGACGGCGCCCCGGCCACCTCGGCCTCCCGCAGCCGCCCCTCCAGCTCGGCGATCCGCCGGTCCAGCCGCGCCACGTCCGAGGCCCGCTGCAACTCGTCCGCCGCGTCGGCGCGGTCCCCCACCGGATCCTCCCCGCGCAGGGTCGCGGCCACCTCCCCCCGCTCCGCCCGCAGCTGCGCCAACTCGTCCTGCACGGCACGCAGCCCCTCGGCACTGATCGGTTCCGGCCCACCGCTCATTGCACGCTCCCGGGTCTCTGAGGGAACACCCAAACACCGGTCGCCTCTCATTACCCCACCCCACCGAAGCCCGGGCAAATCCTCGGCGGACGCAGGCCGGGACGCGGGCCGGGACGCGCGACGGGGCACCGGCCGGGCCGGGCCGGGGTCAGCGGGCGAGACGTTCGGCCGGGACGACCGGTTCGAGAAAGCGGCTGGCCGCGCCGTGCCAGGAGACGGCGAGGGCCTCGCGGGCGCGGGTGCAGGCCACGAACAGTAGGTTCAGCTCCCCGTTGAGGTCCTCCCGGTGCTGCTGCGGGTCGGTGTCCTCCGGGGTGAGCGCGTTGCCGTTGGGCACCATGGCGTCGCCGACGCCCACCACGGCGACGCAACGGAACTCCAGGCCCTTCATCCGGTGCATGGTGCCGATCCGCACGCCGGGGGCCGGCGCGCTGCCGAGCAGGTGGGCCGGGGTGCCGGCCTGCTCCAGCGCCCGGGCCGTGTCGCGGCCGAGTTGGGCGGTGCGGGTGGCGACGCCGATGTCCTCCGGGCCGACCCCCGAGGCGGTCCACGCCTCGATCCGGGCGACCAGGGCCCGGAGCTCCTCGGCCTGGTCGGCGTGGCCGCGCGCCTCGGGCTGGGCGCCATGCAGGGTCGAGTGGTAGCCGACCAGCGACTCCTCGCCGCCGTCCAGGTCGTCCGGGCGTTCGCCGGTGAGCAGCGAGGCGGCCCAGCTCAGGATCTCGTGCGTGGTGCGGTAGTTGACGCGCAGTCGGGAGGAGCGGCCGACCACCTGGATGCCGAGCGAGCGCAGCGAGACCTTGTTGCCGTAGATCCGCTGGTGGGGGTCGCCGGCCAGGAACAGGTCGTCCGGTCCGGGGGCGGCGAGTGCGCGCAGGAAGCGCCACTGCGCGGGGTGGAGGTCCTGCGCCTCGTCGACCACCACGTGCCGGAACGGGCGTTCGTCCCGTTCGTCGAGGGACCGGGCGGCGTGCGCGCAGACCTGGAGGAAGGTCCGCTCCCCGCTCTGCCGCAGCTCCTCCTCGAACGCGGCCACCGTGCGCCACAGTTGGGCGCGTTGCAGCGGGCCGAGCGCGGTGCCCCGGCCGGTCCGCGGCGCCTTGAGGTACTGCTCGGGGCTCTCGATCGCCTGGGCCAGGACGACCTGCCGCCACTCCTGGTCCAGGAAGACGTCGGTGAAGTCGACCCCGAGCCGCTGCCCGACCCGGCGCCAACGGGCCAGCACCGCCCGCTGGTTGAACAGGATCTTCAACGGGGCGCCGCCGAGCGAGCGGCGCAGCACCTCGTTCGCCAGGGCGTCGACGGTGACCACCCGGACCTTGGCCCGGATCCGCCCGTCGGTGATCAACAGGCCCAGGCAGCGCTCCAGTTCGGCGGCGAGGTCCTTGGTGTAGGTGGTGAGCAGCACCGACCCGTCGGGGGCGTCGGCGGGCAGTCGGCGGGCCAGGTGGTAGGCCCGGTGCAGGGCGACCACGGTCTTGCCGGTCCCGGGGCCGCCGGTGACCCGGGCCGGGCCCTGGTACGAACCCCGGTAGGCGATCCGGTACTGGGCCGGGTGCAGGAAGATCCGCCAGGCGTCGAAGGGGCGCTCCAGGATCTCCTGGAGCTCCTCGGGCCCGGACACCAGGGCGACCCGGCCGCGGGCGTGGGCCATCGCCGAGATCAGTTCGTCCCCGGGGCGCCCGGTGCCCGCCGGGTCCGCCGCCCGTGCGTACGCCTGGACGATCTCGCGGTCGATCTCGGCCGGTTCCATCCCGCTGGCCAGGCCGACCAGCACGTCGAACTGCTGCTCCGGCAGGACCCGGTGGAGCGCCTCCAGGTGCGCCTCGTCGGGCAGCAGGCGGATGATCGGCAGGATCTCCTCCTCGATGCCCAGGCTGCGCAGGACCTTGTCGGAGCGGTCGGCGAAGAGCCGCTGGGGCTCGTCCGAGGCCCGGGCCCGCAGCGAGGCGGAGGCGCGCTCCAGGGCGACGTCGTTGCGGATCTCGACGCCCTGGGTGGCGGCGTTCACCGAGGCGCGGTGCTTGAGCGCCCAGTCGTTGGCCTTGTCGTGGGGGAGCACCTTGAGCAGCAGGTAGCCGTCGCCCCGGTCGGCCTTGAGGACGACCCCGCGCCAGAAGTCGGTGATCCGGATGGTCCGGATCCGCGGGTCCCGCTGGTGGGTGAGCTTCTCCAGGTGGGTGCCGGCGTGGGTCGCCCCGGTGAACTTCTCGAAGGTCTCGAAGACCCGCCGCTGCACCGACCGCTCCAGCGCCGCGAACTCCAGCAGGAAGTCCCGGTGCATCCCCAACGTCGCCACCCGGGCCCCCTCACGCCTCTGTCCGGATCTTCGGTGTGCCCACTCTACTGGGGGACTTGGAGGTGGCGGTGGTCACCTCCGGGGGCGGGGAGGCGGGGGAAAGCGCAGGTCGCAGGGGTGGGGCGGAGGAGCGGGGGAGGGACCGGCCGTCGGGCCGGAAGCGGGCGAAGCTACCATGTGCGCAACACCCTCAGCTCGAAAGATGGACTTGTGACTGTCAACGACGACGTGTTCACGGACTGGAAGAACCGCGAGGAGATCGCGGAGTCGATGATCCCGATCATCGGGCGACTGCACCGGGAGAAGGACGTCACCGTCCTGCTCCACAGCCGTTCCCTGGTGAACAAGTCGGTGGTCAGCATCCTCAAGACGCACCGCTTCGCCCGGCAGATAGCCGGCGAGGAGCTCTCGGTCACCGAGACGATGCCGTTCCTGGACGCCCTGACCACCCTGGACCTCGGCCCCTCGCAGATCGACCTGGCGATGCTCGCCTCGGCCTACCGGGCGGACGACCGGGGCCTGTCGGTGGCGGAGTTCACCGCCCAGGCCGTCGCCGGTGCCACCGGTGCCAACAAGCTGGAGCGCCGGTCCGCGCAGGACGTCGTGCTGTACGGGTTCGGCCGCATCGGCCGGCTGGTCGCGCGGCTGCTGATCGAGAAGGCCTCGGGCAACGGCCTGCGGCTCAAGGCCATCGTCGTGCGCAACGGCGGCGGCGACGACCTGGTCAAGCGCGCCTCGCTGCTGCGCCGGGACTCGATCCACGGCCAGTTCCAGGGCACGATCACCGTCGACGAGGCGAACAACAAGATCGTCGTCAACGGCAACGAGATCACGGTGATCTACTCCAACGACCCGAGCGAGGTCGACTACACGGAGTACGGGATCAAGGACGCGATCCTGATCGACAACACCGGCCGGTGGCGTGACCGCGAGGGCCTGTCCAAGCACCTGCGCCCCGGCATCGCCAAGGTCGTGCTGACCGCCCCGGGCAAGGGCGACGTCCCGAACATCGTGCACGGCGTCAACCACGACATGATCAAGCCGGACGAGCAGATCATCTCCTGCGCCTCCTGCACCACCAACGCGATCGTCCCGCCGCTCAAGGCGATGGAGGACGAGTACGGCGTCGTGCGCGGCCACGTCGAGACCGTCCACTCGTTCACCAACGACCAGAACCTGCTGGACAACTACCACAAGGCCGACCGTCGCGGCCGCTCGGCGCCGCTGAACATGGTGATCACCGAGACCGGTGCCGCCTCGGCCGTCGCCAAGGCGCTGCCGGACCTCAAGGCGAAGATCACCGGCAGCTCGATCCGGGTGCCCGTTCCGGACGTCTCCATCGCGATCCTGAACCTCCAGCTCAAGCGGGAGACCACCCGCGAGGAGGTGCTGGACCACCTGCGCGAGATCTCGCTGACCTCGCCGCTCAAGCGGCAGATCGACTTCACCGACTCGCCCGACGCGGTGTCCAGCGACTTCATCGGGTCGCGGCACGCCTCGATCGTGGACGCCGGTGCGACCAAGGTCGACGGCGACAACGCGATCCTCTACCTGTGGTACGACAACGAGTTCGGCTACTCGTGCCAGGTGGTCCGGGTCGTGCAGTACATCTCGGGCGTCGAGTACCCGACGTTCCCGGTGTCGGCGGGCTGATCCGGCGGTTGGATCGGTTTCGACGGGGCGGTGACCTTCTGGTCGCCGCCCCGTCGGCGTCGGGGCCCGGGTGCGGGCGCGCGGGGTGGGGGAGAGGCCGTCAGGCCTTGGCCAGGCCCGCGTCCGGGACCTTGCCCGACTGCGCCTGCTCGATCCGGTTGACCAGCATCACGGCGAACCGCCGGGCGGCGGGCAGGTCCACCGGCCCGCCCTCGGTGGTCACGCTCGCCACCACGGTGCCCGAGCGCACCACGATGCTCACGCCGTCACCGTCCGCCAGCGGCCCCACGAAGGCCTGGCTCTCGCTGCCCACCGCCGGAGCCTCGACCTTCTTGAACGGCCCGACCGGGTAGGAGGCGTACGTCTCCTTCGCCCGGCTCTTCGCGGCGTCCCGGCTGGGCAGGGTCTCCACCAGGAAGCGGGTCACCAGGTCCCCCGAGGAGAACCGGACCGACCCGCTGAGCGGCTTGCCGCTGCACGGGGCCGAGGCCGTGCAGGTCACCGCGTGGTCGGCGGTGTCGACCTTGCGCTTCTCCTCCTGCCACCCGGCCATCGCCTTGGCGTCGGGCAGCACCTGCCCGACCACCTTGTCGTCCAGCAGCGGAGCCTCCAGGTCCGCGCTGGGCGCCGCCGCCGGCGCCGTCACCCCGCCGCCCGCCCCGGCCGCGGGCGCCGAGGCCCCGGCGGACCCACCCGGCGAGGGAGCCCCGGCCGCCGTCGGTGCCGACGCCGTACCGCCCGGGGCCGACGCCGTACCACTCGGGGCCGCAGCGCCCGCAGCCGTCGAACCGGGCGTTCCCGCAGCGCCCTTGGCCGCCTCCGACCCTCCGGACGAACACCCCGCCAGCACCCCGGCCAACACTCCGGCCGCCACCACGACGGTGACCCGCCGACCACCCATCCCCATGCGCCCACTCCCTTACGGCTGTCCGTGAACCCTCAAGATAGCGACCCCCCTGCACACGAACGGCCCCGCCCCGGGTCTCACGAGCCACCCCCGGCCTCACGACAACGCGGCGAGGTGCGTGCCCCGGCGTCGCGCGCCCGGCGGGAATCGTCAGACACGCCCCAGGGCGAGCAGGGTGTCCAGGGCGCAGTGGGGCACCAGCCAGCCGGGCAGCGGGCCGGTCGGGTCGGTCGCGGCGGCGCAGGCGGCGGTGAGGGCGGCCTCGGCGGCGAGCAGGCCGTCGGCGAGGACGAAGGCGACGCCGTCCACCGCGTCCGGCCCGACCAGGATCCGGGTGTGCTCGATCCGGGCCCCGGCGGGCAGGCCGCGGGTCAGCCCGTCCCGGACGGCCTCGGGGGAGGGCGGGTGCGGGGCCGGGCGGTCGGGGTGGTCCGGGGCGCGGAGGTGGAAGCGAATGGCGTGCACGTGACCCAGCCTGACGGATCGTCGGTGCCGACGGCACCCAGCCTGCTGTCAGAAAACTGTCAGGCAGCAAGATGTCACCCGTTCCCGGGCTCCGGCGCCCCCGGCCCCGGGCGGCGCTGGGCTGGGCAAACGGATGTCGGTCGGCCGTGATATGTACTCACCTGGGGCGGTCACTGTGCGGCCGTGCGATTGATGCCGATGATGTTCGAGGGGGCCACACACATGCCGCTGTTCCGACGCCGCTCGGGCGGGGAGGGCGAGCCCGGCGCGCAGGACCGCGCCGGTCGGCGCGGGTTCGGGTTCGGGCTGGGCCGACGGGCCGCCTCGGCGGCGCCCGGGCCGGCGGCCGGCCCCGGGTCGGCGCCGCGGCTCGACCCGGCGTTCGGCGACGAGTCCGTGCGGCTGCTGCTCGGGCAGGCCGCCGCCGGGGACTGGACGGCGCTGCGCCCCGCGCTGGCCGCCGCGACCGGCGCCGAGCTGAACTTCCTGGTCGGCGCGGTCTCCGACGTCGCCGGGGTCGAGCAGTGGACGGCCCGCGCGGTGGCGGACGCCCCCGGCGACGCGCTGCCGCTGCTGCTCTCCGGGGCCCGGCACGTCACCTGGGCCTGGGAGGCGCGCAGCGGCGCCCGGGCCAAGCACGTCGGCGAGGAGCAGTGGAAGCTGTTCCACCAGCGGCTGGACGTCGCCGAGGAGCAGCTGCTGGAGGTCGCCGAGCGGGAGCCCGGCTGGCTCGCCCCCTGGTTCTTCCTGCAGATCAGCGCGCGCGGCGCCTCGCTCGGCGAGGAGGTCGCCACCGCCCGCTTCGAGGCGGCGGTGCGCCGGGCGCCGGGGCACCCGGGCTCGCACCGCCAGCGCCTGCAGCAGCTGTCCGCCAAGTGGGGCGGCTCGCACGACGCCATGCACGGGTTCGCCCGCTCCTCGATGCTGGCCGCCCCCGAGGGCAGCCCGCTGGGCGAGCTGGTGGCGCTCGCCCACCTGGAGCGCTGGCTGGACCTGCCGGACGGCGAGGACCACGCCTACCTGTCCGGCCCCGCCGTGGTGGCCGAGTTGCAGGAGGCCGCGTTCCGCTCCGTCCTGCACCCGGACTTCGTCCCGGACCGCGGCTGGCAGTCGAGCTTCAACACCTTCGCGATGGCCTTCTCGCTCGCCGACCAGCGCAGGACGGCGCGGCTGCTGTTCGACGCGCTGGACGGCACGGTCACCGAGTCGCCCTGGCACTACCTGGCCGGCGACCCGGTCAAGGCCTTCCGCGCCCACCGGGACCGCTGCGCCGCGTACTGACCCGCGCCCCCCGTACGTCACCCCTTCCGCATTCCGCGACCGAAAGAGCCTCCGGTGTCCCCAACCGACAACCCGACGAGTGCGCACACCTTCCAGGTGGACCTGCGCGGCCTGGTGGACCTGCTCTCCCACCACCTCTACTCCAGCCCGCGGGTCTACCTGCGCGAGCTGCTGCAGAACGCGGTGGACGCGATCTCCGCCCGCCGCGCCCTCGACCCCGGGGCGCCGGCCGCCATCACCGTCCGGGCCGACGACGAGCTGTCCGTCACCGACACCGGCATCGGCCTGACCGAGCAGGACGTCCACACCTTCCTCGCCACCATCGGCCGCAGCTCCAAGCGCGACGCCGACGGCGGGCTGGACGGCGACGGCCTGGCCCGGGCCCGCGGCGACTTCATCGGTCAGTTCGGCATCGGCCTGCTGGCCTGCTTCGTGGTCGCCGACGAGATCACCGTGGTCACCCGGCACGCGGGCAGCCCGGACGCGCCGGTGATCGAGTGGCGCGGCCTGTCGGACGGCAGCTACACCATCCGCACCCTGCCCGCCTCGGCCAAGCCCGAGCCGGGCACCACCGTCACCCTCGCCCCGCGCGCCGACGCCGCCGAGTGGACCCGCCCCGCCCGGGTGCTCACCCTGGCCCGGGACTTCGGCAGCCTGCTGCGCCACGACGTCACCGTGATCGACGCCAACGGCACCGAGCACGCGGTCAACCGCACCCCGCCGTGGGCCGAGCGGCACGGCTCCCCGCTGGCCCGGCGCGACGCGCTCGCCGAGTACTGCCGGAGCACCTTCGACTTCGTCCCGCTCGACACCATCGAGCTGGACCTCCCGCTGGTCGGCCTGCGCGGCGTCGCGTACGTGCTGCCCGACGCCGCCCCGCCCTCGCGCCGCCACGGCCACCGGGTGCACCTCAAGGGCATGCTGCTCTCCGACCAGGCCGACGAACTGCTGCCGGACTGGGCGTTCTTCGTCCGCTGCGTGGTGGACACCGACGGGCTGCGCCCGACCGCCTCGCGCGAGGGCCTGTACGCCGACGAGACGCTGGCCGCCGTCCGCGACGCGCTCGGCGCCCGGATCCGCGACTGGCTCACCGGCCTGTCCGCGAGCGACCCGGCGCTGCTGCACCGCTTCCTCTCCGTGCACCACCTGGCCGTCAAGGAACTCGCCCGCTACGACGACGAGTTGCTGCGGATGATGCTGCCCTGGCTGCCGTTCGAGACCACCGACGGCAACGTCACCCTGGACGAGTTCGCGCGCAGCCACCCGGTGGTGCTGGTGACCCGTACGGTCGAGGAGTTCCGCCAGGTCGCCCCGGTGGCCGGCGCGGCCGGGCTCGGCGTGGTCAACGGCGGCTACACCTACGACCGGGACCTGGTCCACCGGCTGCCCGAGATACGCCCCGGCGTCTCCGTCTCCGACCTCGACCCGGGCACCGTCACCGCGCACCTGGACACCGTCGACCCGGCCGCCGAACTGGCCGCCGCCACCTTCCTGGCGATCGCCCGCGAGGTGGTCGGCCGGTTCGACTGCGACGTCGCCCTGCGCAGCTTCCACCCGACCAACGCGCCCGCCCTGCTGCTCGACAACCGGGAGGCCCGGCACGAGCGCACCCGCGCCCAACTCGCCGACGAGGCCGACGGGTTGTGGGCGGACATTCTGGGCTCGCTGCGCGCCGAGGCGCCCCGCGCCCAGCTGGTGCTGAACCACCTCAACCCGCTGGTGCGCCGCGCCGCCGGCGTCACCGACCACGACCTGGCCGTCACCGCCGTGGAGGCGCTGTACGGGCAGGCCGTGCTGATGACCCGCCGCCCGCTCAAGGCCAGCGAGTCGGCGCTGCTGAACCGTTCGTTCATCAGCCTGCTCGACCATGCGATGCTCGGCCACGAGGCGGCCGGCCCGGACCACGACGGCCCGAAGGGGGCGTGATGCTGGACACCCCCGGCGCGGTGATGGCCGCGCTGCGCGAGAACGACGCCCGCCCGTACGGCCGCACCCGCACCGTCACGGCCGAGGAACTCGTCGACGCCGCCGAACAGTTCGAGGACACCGAGGTCCGCTCGATGGCCCTGCTCGAACTCATGGAGGCCTACGAGTACGACGGCGAGAGCAACAAGAGCCCGGTCGTCTTCGCCTGCATCCTCAAGCTGTGGGACCAGGACCCGGACGGCTTCGGCGACTGGGCCGCGCAGCAGGTGTTCTGGCGCTTCAAGTGGGTGGCCGGCTCGCTGCGGGACAACCCGGACGTCCCGCTGCCCGCCGTCGAGCGCTGGCTCACCGAACTGCGCGACCGCTACCGGGCGGCCGGCCACGGCCTCCAGCCGTACTACGCCCAGCGCTACCACCTGGCCCGGCACACCGGCGTCGGGGTCCAGGACGCCTACGAGCTGTGGACGGCCCGCCCGCGCACCGAGCTGAGCAACTGCCACGCCTGCGAGACCCGCGCCCGCGCCCGGCACTTCCTCGACCTCGGCGAGGACGCCCGCGCCCTGGAGACCCTCGCCCCGGTGCTGAGCGGCCGCAGCAGCTGCGCCGAGGAGCCCTGCCTCAGCCAGTCCGTCGCACTGCTGCCGCTGCTGCGCCTGGGCCGCCTCGACGAGGCCCGCTCCACCCACCTCACCGGCTACCGCGCGGCCCGCGGCAAGGCCTCCATGCTGGCGGCGGTGGCCCGGCACATCGAGTTCTGCGCGCTGTCCGGCAACGAGCCGCGCGGGCTGGAGCTGCTCGCCGAGAACCGCGACCTGTTCGCGGTCACCGGTGAGCCCGGCGCCCGGCTGGACTTCCTGACCGGCGTCGAGGTGCTGATCGCCGCCCTGGCCGCGGCCGGCCACGGCGAGCTCGCGGTCAGCGGCCCGGCCGGCCGCGGCTGGACGGTCGACACTCTGCTCGCCCACCTGCGCACCGAGGCCGACGCCCTGGCCGCCCGCTTCGACGCCCGCAACGGCACCGACACGGTCGGCGCCGCCCGGCGGGCCCGGCTGGCCGTCCGGCCGCTGCTGGCCGAGCCGCTGGCACTCGGCGTACGGGCGCTCGCCGCACCGGAGTTGGCGGGCGCGGCCCCGGCCGTGGCCCCCGCGCCGCGGCGCACCGTCGAGGCCGTACCGGAGGACTTCGCCGCCCTGGTGCTGCGCGCCCGCGAGCTGGAGCTGCTCGGCCATCCGGACGGCGACCGGCTGTGGAAGCGGGTCGCCGAGCGCGCCGCCGCCGCGGACTTCACCCACCCGGAGCACGCCGAACTCGGCGGCCCGGAGCGGCTGCGCGCCGAACTCGCCGAGCAGCGCGCCCACGAGGCGCTGCAACGGGACGACCACGCCGAGGGCGCGGCCGGCCTGCTGGCGGCCGCCGAGCTGTTCGAGCGGGCCGGGCTGCCCGGCCCGGCCCTGATGGTCCGCACCCGGACGCTGATCGTCGAACTCGGCGAGGTCGAGGGCGCGGTGGCCGACTGGCCGGCCCTGGACGCCGCGCTGGCCCGGGCCGAGGAGCTGCGCGCCACGGGCGACATGACGGACGACGACTACCTGATCGTCCTGCAGTCGCTCGCCTACGCTGCCCACCACGACCTGGTCGAGGCGCTGCCCGAGCCGTCCGCCGGGACGACCGCGCGCTTCGAGGCGGCCGTCGGCGGCTACCGGCGCGCAGCCGTCGAGCTGGGCTCGGCCCGCCGGGCCGCGACCTCCCGGCAGTACCTCGCCGACGCCGCCGCCCGGCAGGGCCGGTCGGCCGAGGCGGCGGCCGAACTGCGCGAGGTGCTGGCCCAGTTGGAGGCGGCCGAACTGCCCTGGCACACCCCGCGGGTGCTCGGCCTGCTCGGCCAGGTGCTGCTCAAGGGCGGCGAGCCCGGCGAGGCGGTCGAGGTGTTCCACCGGGCGCTGGCCGAGGCCGTGCGCTGGGGCGACGACGCCTACCCGTACGCGCCGACGTACATGCTGCTCGGCCACGCGGCCATGCAGGTCGAGGACTTCGGCGGGGCGGTCCGGGCGCTGTCCGAGGCCGCCGCGCGCTTCGACCGGCTGGGGGACGGGGCGGTCGAGGACGCCGCCCGGGTACGGCTGCAGCTCGCCGAGGTGCTGCGCGGCACCGGCCGGGACGCCGACGCGGTGGCCGTGCTGGAGTCCGTCCTGGACGCCTCGGCCTCGACCGCCGGCCTGGACGCCCGGATGGTCGCCCAGGCCCGGCTGGACCTCGCCCGGGGCCTGGTCGAGCTGGAGGAGTACCGGGACGCCGCCGAGGAGTACCTGCGGCTGGCCGAGCTGGTCGCCGACTGGGAGGACCAGGAGACCCACACCATGGTCGCCTGCGAGGCCGCTCTGACGCTCGCCAAGGCGGGCAGCTGGGACGCCGCCGAGGCCGCCCTCGGGCGGGCCCGGGAGGCGCACGCGAAGGCCCCGCAGGTCGACCAACTGGCCTCCACCCTGCGGGAGTTCGCCCAGCTCACGATGTGCGAGCGGGGCGGCCCCGAGTGGCTGGACGCCGCGCTCGCCCTGCTGGCCGAGGCCGATGCGCTGGGCGAGGCCGCCGAGCGGGGCGGGCAGGAGTACACCGCCTGGTACCTGCGCGGCGGTTCGCACTACGCCCGGGCGCGCTGCCTGGCCGTCGCCGACCGCTTCGAGGAGGCGCTGGCCGAGGCCGAGCGGGCCGTCGAGGTCTACGGCGAGCAGGGCGAACCGGCCGGGGCGCCGCAGCCGGAGTCGCTGCGGGCCGAGTCGGTCCGGCTGGCCGCGCTGATCGAGGGCGGCGACCTCGACCGCCCGAAGGCCGCGGTGAAGCGGCTGACCGCGGCGATCGCCCGCGCCGAGGCGGCCGGCCTGACCGAGGCGCCGCGGGTGCTCGCCGAGCTGCGGGGGCGGATCGCGGGCGACTGAGCCGGGGCGTCACCGGTACCGGAAGAGGGGCGGGCGTCCAGGACGCCCGCCCCTCACCGCTGTTCCGGCGGGGTCAGCAGGGGCCGTCGTCACCCCAGACGCCCCATTGGCCGCTGGCGCTCGGCACCTCGTTCAGCGTCCACCACTTGGCGTGGTAGGTGTGGCCGTTGTACGAGACCTTGGCGCCCGCGGTGTACGTGGTGCTCGCGCTCCACGCCGGGGCGGTGCAGGTGCCCGGGTTGCCGGTGGGGCTGCCGGTCGGCGTGCCCGGGCCGGTGGGCGGGGTGGTCGGGGGCGTGGTCGGCGGGGTGGTGGGCGGGGTCGCCCCGGCGAACTTCACGGTGTACTTGGTGAAGTCCCAGTCGCTCTGCGCCACGCTGGAGCAGGAGCCGGACAGGCCCGGGTCCACCGGGCCGGTGCACTGGCGGTCCCGGTTCACCGACCAGTAGGTGTAGCGGGCCAGGCCGTGCGCGGTGGCGAAGTCCAGCACGCTCTGGAAGTCGGCCTGGCGGAAGTACTCGGCGGCGTCGGTCCGGCCGTTCATCATCGACACGCCCTCGTGGGCGTACGCGGTGGCCTCGCTCCAGCCGAAGGTGGTCTGCAGGATCTGGTTGAACTTCACCAGCGCGTCGGTCTGCGCCGCGGCGCCGTTGAAGCCGCCGTCGAACGGCATGATCGAGTAGTTGTTCGGCGTGAAGCCCTGCGACTTGGCCTCGTTGAGCATCTGGGTGCCGAACCAGCCGGTGCCGGCGTTGGTCCCGGCGGTGGTGATCGAGACGTACAGGCCGGGGTTGTTCTGCTGGAGGATGCGGGCCGCGCCGATCTCGTTGTGGATGGCGGCGGTGTTCTCGTACTCCGGCTCCTCCAGGTCGAAGTCGATCGCCTTGAGGCCGTACTTGGTGATGACCTGCTGGTACCCGGCGGCGGTCGCCTCCGGGGTGCCGCAGACCTGGCCGAGCTTGGTGCCGCCGTACCCGCCGACCGACACCGAGACGTCCCCGCCCTTGCCGCGGATGGTCTGGATGACGGCGGGCATGGCGGTGTCGGAGTCGATCGAGGAGGTGCCGCCCCAGGCGGGCGAACAGCTGTTGCCCTGGGCGAGGACGAAGGCCAGCTGGAAGGCCTTCTGGCCGGTGGCGTCCATCACGGCGGCGGCGTCCGGCGGGCTGTTGTCCTCGGGCATCAGGTACGGCGCCGAGGCGTACCAGTTGCTGCCCAGGCCGGCGGCGGTGGTGCCGGTGGTGGAGGCGGAGGCCGGGCCGGTGCCGGCCAGGGCGGCGAAGCCGCCGGCGACCAGGCCGAGCACGCCGGCCACGGCGAGGGCGGCCCGGGATCTGCGGGTGGTCGGTGCGGTGCGTGGCTGTGGGGGAAGTGCGCGGTGCATCGGGGTGCCTTTCCGGGAGGCGTGCGTGGGGGAGGGCCCGTGCGCGCCGGAGGTGGGGGTGGCGCGGGCAGGCCGAACTGTCCCGGGGCGTGGGGTGGTTGCCCAGAGCTCCCACTGGTATAGACCTTTCCCGGAGGGCCGGTCAAGGGTCCGGTCAAGGGCCCGGCCGGGCGGGGGGCGGGCGCGGGCGTGGCGGAGGCGCGACGGAGGCGCGACGGCGGCGGAGCGGGGCCGCGGAAAGGGAATCGGCTCGTCCGGATCAAAGCTCGATGATCCTCGAATTTGGTCTAGACAGGTTCTCGAACGGTCGGTTAGCTTTCGGACCACGAGATCTCGTGGGTAACCGCACAGCCTCTCCAGTCCACCTTCCCGAGCGGAGGAAAAAATGGTTCAGGCGATTCTCAACCTGGTCGACCGGGCGGTTTCCGGCGGACGCAAGGCGCAGGCCGCCGACGCGTATTGCCAGTGCCCGGCCGGCACCACCACCAACTGCGTCGGTGAGACGCTCTACGTCCGGGAGTGCTGCTCCTGGAACTGTGCCGTCGCCCCCAGCTGCATCACCTACGCGATCGTGGGCGGCTGCTGACCCGACCGGCTCGGCCGACTGATCCGGCCGGCTGACACACGGCCGCCGGTGCCCCCCCCCAGCGGGAGCGCGGGGGGCGGGGGGGGGGGGGGTATTATACCCATACTCTTTGTGTGGTGTTGGACCCGGAGCACGGGGGGGTGTTGCCCCATT